>JAITKY010000068.1 GCA_031278135.1 Prevotellaceae bacterium
AGCCCGGAATGGGAATGGGCTGGTGGGGTACGCATTTCAGCCGCTATCAGACGTGGGCAAAACCCGGAAAAGCGTTTTTCACTTATCTTTCACGCTGTCAAATGCTGCTGCAACAGGGCGACTTCGTTGCGTTCGAATCCGAGAATGTTCTTCATCGCAACACTCCCGATGCCGAAATATTTTTTGTCATCAATGCGTCCGACTATCCATTGACACAACCCGTTGCGTTTCCCGTGAAAGACCGTGTTCCCGAACTTTGGGACGCTTATAAAGGAACGATACGGACAACGCCCCACTGGAAAGCGCAAGGCGATTCGATATACGTGACGCTTAAACTCGAAGCCGACGAATCGGCGTTTGTCGTTTTCCCGAAGGATAAAAAATCGGCGTATGCCAAATTGAAACAGCCATATAGAGAGGTACTGACCGAGACTTCCACCGAAGTGGAAGGCGTATGGAATATCCGGTTCAATCCGAAATTGGCGTCACCGTTCAGTATAGAATTTCCGACATTAACGGATTTCAGCAAACATTCCGACGACAATGTCAAATATTTTGCCGGAACAGCCGATTACGAAAAGACAATCAAAATCGCCGCTTCCGACATCAGTAAAAACAAACGAATCGTCATCGACCTCGGCGAACTGCACGACATCGCAGAATTGACCGTCAACGGGAAAAGCGCAGGAGTACTCTGGTATCCGCCATACAAAACCGACATCACACCCTGGCTGAAAGCAGGTGACAATAAAATCGTCGTCCACGTTACGACCAATTGGGCAAACCGTCTGATTGGCGACGAACAGTATCCCGCAGATTTCGAAATCGGAACCAATCGCGGCGAAAGCGGTAAAGCAATGAAGGCGTTCCCCGACTGGTTTATCAAAAATCAACCCCGTCCCGTAAAAGAACGTAAAACATTTAACATCTGGTACTATTTCGACAAAAATTCACCGCTATATCCGGCAGGGCTAATCGGTCCCGTGAAGCTGGTAAAGCAAAATGTAAAAACATGGTGATTGTATCATGTAAAGATACGTAACAGTATCTCACAAAGACGCTAAGACCACAAAGAAAAAACTTTGTGGTCTTTGTGCTTTTGGAGAATAATGTGAGATACAGGGAAGTAAAATAAATAAAATATAATAGAAAATGTGTACTTTTGCGCAATAATTAATAAACAAAAAACGTGAAATTTTGAATGAATACAAAGGTTAAAATTAAGTGCAGCAATACGAATACAATGCACGAATATCCTTCGGGAACAACTCTGTATGAGGTTTATAACGACATCAAGCCTCAACTGTCGTCGTCTGTTTTGGCTGCGATAGTAAACAACGAATTAAAAGAATTATCGTACGAATTATATAATCCCAAGATTGTGGAATTTATCGACATCAGTCATCCCGACGGCATGAGAACGTATATCCGTTCGTTGACATTTCTGTTGCAGGTGGCGGTGAAAAATGTTTTGCCAAATCACAGGCTTTCCGTACAGCATTCTGTATCCAAAGGACTTTACTGCGAAATCACAAATGGAAAACAGATGCTGGAAATTTCCGAAATCAACGAACTCGAAACTTATATGAAAGGTTTGGTCACAAAAGATTTGAAGTTTACCAAAACAAAGATGCCGACCTCCGAAGCGATAGAATTATTTCTTAACAGCGGCTACAACGAAAAGGCTTTGCTGTTGGAAACCAGAGGGAAATTTTTTACTTCGGTATATTGGTTGGCCGATGTCCCAGACCATTTCTACGGACCTTTGGCGCCTTCGACAGGATATTTAAAAAAATTCGGTTTAAGTACTTATTACCAGGGTGTTTTGCTGATGTTTCCGAAACCCGACAAGCCCGATGTTTTACAGGAATATGTTATCCAAAACAAAATGTTGCAAATATTTTGCGAACATAAGGAATGGAACGAGATATTAGGCTCCAAATCAATCGGAAATATCAACAAGGACATACAGAGCGGACGCGCTGCCAACCTGATTCAGATAGCCGAAGCGCTTCACGAGAAAAAATACGCCCGCATCGCCGACAGGATTGTAGAGAAAAAATCGCAAATCGCTTTTATTTCAGGACCTTCGTCGAGCGGAAAAACAACGTCGGCAAAACGTATCGCCGTACAGTTGCAGGTGGCAAAGAAATGTCCGCATATTATTGAACTCGATAATTATTTCGTTAACAGAAAGGATACGCCGAAAGACGAACATGGCGAATACGATTTCGAATCTCTTCATGCAATAGATATCGAACTGTTTAATTCGCACCTGAACGACCTGCTCGAAGGCAAGGAAGTAAATATCCCTCGATTCGATTTCATTTCCGGTACACGTAAATTCTACGATAACGACATAATCAAAATGAATGAAACCGACATACTTATCATAGAAGGAATACATGGCTTGAATCCCGAGTTAATAACAGTTCCCGAAGACAGGATTTTCAGAATATACGCTTCGGCATTGACTTCGGTGTCGGTGGACGAAAATAACAGAATCCCGACAACCGATAACCGGCTTATCCGCCGAATCATACGCGACGCCGCAACGCGTGGATATTCTGCCACCGACACAATACGACGCTGGCAAAGCGTACGCAGAGGCGAAGACCGAAATATCTTTCCATATCAGGAAAATGCCGATATAATGTTCAACTCTTCATTGATATACGAACTGTGTGTACTGCGGAAATATGTCGAACCTCTTCTGCGAAAAGTCTCGCCTTCGGCACCCGAACATGTTGAAGCGTTGCGATTATTGAAATTCATCGGTTATTTCGAAAATATCGACGCCAAAGACGAAGAAACCGTCCCTCCGACATCGGTTCTCAGAGAGTTTATCGGTAAAAGTAGTTTTATCTATTAAGATGATTATACAATGTCGAAACGTTCGAAGAAAAAATATCCGTTGAGATTCATTTTGTTTATAAAAGAATGGTTTGTCTTTTTCAATGCCGAGAGGTTGGGTATCACTGCTTTGATTGTCATATTATTGATTGTCGTTATTCTTCCCCATTTTTTCGGTAACAGTGAGATTGCAGTCGAAGATATCGAACGTCTTAAAAAGGAAATGGATATTTTCCTTGCCGAAATGAAAAAACAACCGGCTAAAAACAAGCCGGATACGGTTTTTGTATTCGACCCCAATGTGATCGACTCCGCCTCGCTGGTTCTTTTGGGTTTCTCGCCACGACAGGCAAAAAGCATTGTTAATTACAGAAATAAAGGCGGAAAATTCTACAATAAGGAAAGTTTCGGCAGATCGTTCGTCGTATCGGAGGAAATGTATGCACGTTTGTATTATTATATTGATATTAAACCTGCACCGCCTAAAAAGGAAAAAATTGTCGAAAAAACTGGACAACCGGAAGAAAACAAAGCAATTGCGGAAGTTAAAGACGTTGTTAAAGAAAATAAAGAATCAAACAGTACCGGTAAAAAAATATATATTGTCGAACTTAACAGCGCAGATTTCGACGAACTGCAAAAATTTCGCGGCATAGGCGAATATTACGCAAACAAAATCATCGAATATCGCAACAAACTCGGCGGATTCTATAAACCGGAACAACTGATGGAAATCAGAGGAATAGATTCTGTTCGTTTCGAAATGTTCCGCAATCAGATTCTTATTGATACTTCGCATATCAAACGTATAAAAATCAACACCGTTACCGAAAGCGACCTTGCCAAACATCCGTATATAAGCAATTTCATCGCAAAAGCCATAATCAGGTACCGCAAATTCAAAGGAACAATAACTTCGACCGACGAAATGCTTAAGGAAAAGGTGATTAACGAACAACAAATGGAAAAAACAGCCGTATATTTTGAATACTGATTCCTACTGAATTTATCGATTTAAAACTTCCATTTTGCATCCGATATTTTTTCCCGAAAAAGCAATACACAGAAGCAATACTTTTCCGAGATACTTGTTGTAATAACGTTTTTCGTGTATCTGTGTCATTGCGGCTTTGAGCAGGGTATCGATTGCCGTTTTGGCATGATATTTTATTTCGGCGACAACGACCATTCCAGGCTGTTCCCAGACGATGTCGGAGCGTCCGAGGTTGTTTGGTTCTTCGCCGCGTATTTCGAAGCCAATCAATCGCATCCATATCAGCATCAGAGATTGATAGTAGGATTCCCGAAGGGAATGAAGAACGGATGGAACTGTTGCAACCATCGATTCGAGAGTAACGCTAAAACCGGCTTCGTCGCAGGCGGTTATTTGCTGTTTTATCTTTTCGTGGAGGTCTTTAATCTGATTGACACGATATTTTCCGTAAGCATTCAACAATGATTTCAGAAAGGCGTCATTTACTTCCGAATTGGGGATGCCAAGTGTATAACTGTAAATTCCGTTTGTCAATTTCATCTGCTTAATAGTTAGATAACCGGTTTGGAACAATAAAGGTACTTCGTCTATATCTGTCGGTTCATACCCTCTAAATATACTGCTATCAACAACAAACGGTTCAAGTACGGCGTTAACACTATTACGACGTTGAATAATATCTATCAGAAAAGTCGGTGTGCCAGTGTCATACCAATAACCGTCAAACCGCTGTTCACTAAAAAATTTCAGTGTCGAAAACGGATTATAGATTGCTGTTTTCCCGTCCCATGTGTAACCGTTGTACCAATAACGGATTCTGTCAAGCAGATATTCGTT
>JAITKY010000203.1 GCA_031278135.1 Prevotellaceae bacterium
ACTCTGATGTTCAGAACAATCAAAATTCCAAAACACAACTTTATTTACAGTTTTTCGACAGGAGTGAGTTTTTAACGCCGATTAAAAAACGAAATATTTCCGTTTGAGAATAATAAAAACTTGTATTAATGGCTAATTAATCACGATTACAACCGGATTAGCAAAACCATTCCAAATCCGGTTTGCTTGTACTGCTGTCATATTGTCTTCAAATGTCAGGACACGGTATTTTCAACGTATAATGTTGGTTTGGTTGGAGTTTCCAATTTCTGTTTTTTGTAGGAGCGAAGGTCGAGCAACGCTGTAAATCCCGAAAAAATAGCGCCTTCGTATATACTCTCTACACTGCGTGCGCGAACTGTTCCCTGTTTGTCACCGATATTCCACAGTTCATTCATAATGTTTACTGTCGTACACCACACGAGTCTAAGGATTCCAGATTCCATGTTTGCCCCGGAAGGCGGGTCGAGATGCGCGTAATTATATTGCAGTACCGATTGTCCGTTTTTCTTCAATACCAGCGCCTTTTGCGTATCTTTGACTTTTATGGATCCTCCGGACAATCTTGTCTTTTTCGATTGCTCGTACAGTAAGAGGCAGACGAAACCGGAAGTTTCAAGCGAGAAACATCTACCGACACAACGCAATTTTCACGTTCACAGTCACCGGATTGAACTGTTATTCATCACATAATATTAACGATATTCAGCATTTTTACGGTAGCTTGGATTGCCGAAATAGTTTGGTCGGGATCGAGCCCTCGCGTTTTGAACTCTTTACCGCCATTTTGCCAGGTGATGATGGTCTCGACTAAAGCGTCCGTTTTCCCTCCGGGCGGGATGGTTACGACGTAATCCGTCAGTTTTGGCAAATTCATATTTAGGGAAGTATAAATTTTTCGTAAAGCGTTCACAAAAGCGTCGTATTGACCATCGCCGGCGGACGTTTCTTCGTAGCATTTTCCGTTGATTTCGATGCTGAGCGTAGCAACCGATTTTAGCCCTTTGGCGACGTTCAGAGAGAAATTTCGTATTCGTATTTTTTGTTCAACGCCTTCGCTTTGCAAGACATCGGAGATGATATACGGCAAATCTTCTGCTGTGACGTTTTCTTTACGGTCGCTCAGTTCGATCACGCGGTTTGTAACAAGTTGCATAGCTTTGGAATCGAGCAGAATACCCATTTCTTCAAGATTTTTGAGGATATTCGATTTCCCCGATGTTTTCCCGAGTGCATATTTGCGGACTCTGCCGAAACGTTCGGGAAGGAGGTCGTTGTAATACAGTTTGTCTTTATTATCTCCGTCGGCATGGACTCCAGAGGCCTGCGTAAAGACATTTTCGCCGACGACCGGTTTGTTTGCGGGAATCCGTATTCCCGAAAACGTCTCCACCATTTGCGACATAAAAGTCAGTTTACCTTCATTGACATTTAACTGTCTATCGGTATGGTCTTTAATCACGGCGACGACGCTTGCCAAAGGAGCATTTCCAGCCCGTTCGCCGAGTCCATTAACGGTTGCATGGATACCTTTTACTCCGGCTTTTACTGCTGCAAGAGTGTTGGCAACGGCGAGGTCATAGTCGTTATGTGCGTGAAAATCAAAATGAACATCCGGATAACGGCTACACATTTCCCGACAAAAATCGAAAACTTCGTCGGGCGACAGCATCCCCAACGTATCGGGCAACATAATACGCTGTACCGGCATATCTTTAAGATGGTTAACCATATAAAACACATATCCTTTCGAATGTCGCATACCGTTACTCCAGTCTTCGAGATAGACATTCGCCTTCATGCCCGATTTCACAAGAGTATCAACGATTTTGCGAATATCGGCGATATGTTCTTCCGGCGATTTTCGCAATTGACCGATAAGATGTTTGAGAGAGCCTTTGCTCAACAGATTCACTACTTTCGCTCCTGCGTTACATATCCAGTCCAGAGATTTTGCACCGTCGATAAGTGCCAGAACTTCAATCTGATCCAGACGGTTATTTTTGGTGGCCCATTTGGTTATTCGCTGTACAGCCTCCAACTCGCCTGCCGAAACACGTGCCGAAGCGACTTCGATACGGTCAACTTTCACTTCTTCGAGCAACAGACGCGATATGTGCAATTTTTCGGATGCGGTATAAGCCACTCCCGATGTCTGTTCCCCGTCGCGCAGGGTGGTGTCCATTATTTCGATTGTCATAACGCGGTATATTACGGAATATCAGTCTTTCAGTTTGCTTATCCGCTCGAAAAGGCTGTTGGTTTGACTTAACAAATCCGTACGCAAAGTCTTGTAATGCTGCTTAACCAATTTCGGATTATCTTTTCCGTCGGGATGATTCGCCCTCTGATACATGAGGTTATACATCTCGACCGCATCTTCGATAACAGAATATGCGGCATCGGTATTTTGTTTCGGATTAAGCAATATAAACAATTGACTGTCGGAAATGACTTCGCTAACTAAAAAAGCGATATCTTTCTTTAAATTTCTAATATTTGCCATTTTTTCTACTTCTTTAATTTATATAATTTTAATTTTTAATCAGATGAATAAATTCTTCTCTCGTACGGTTGTCTTTGAGAAACACTCCGGTAAATGCAGAAGTAATTGTTATCGAATTTTGTTTCTGTACGCCTCTGATTTGCATACATGTATGAGCCGCTTCGACAACTACTGCCACTCCCAAAGGATTCAAAGCGTTATGAATACAATCGCGGATTTCGAGCGTCAGCCGTTCCTGCACCTGCAACCGGCGCGAAAAAGCATCGACAACTCTTGCTATTTTGCTCAATCCGGTGATATATCCGTTGGGAATATACGCCACATGCGCCTTGCCGTAAAACGGAAGAATGTGATGCTCGCACATCGAATACATCTCAATATCCTTAACCAAAACCATTTGCTTGTATTCTTCCTTAAACTTCGCCGAATTAATTATCGCAACAGGATCAATATCATAGCCTTGTGTGAGAAACTGCATTGTTCGTGCGACACGTTTCGGAGTTTTTTGCAGACCTTCGCGTTCGCTGTTTTCGCCCAGAAGTTCAATGATTTGCCTGTACAGTGCACTTAATTGCTCTGTTTTCTCAATATCCTCGGGACCTTGAAGTTTTTCGTAACCCTCACTGTCATTGAATATCTGCATCAAACAAGTTTCAACAGTTCTTTTACCAAATTGTCGGCGCCTTCGGCAATGTGCTCAATATTGGCATCGAGCATGTATCCCGGAGTTGTAACAAGTCTATATTTCTCATCGACAACAGTTTCGCCGTGAGTAGTAACAATGTGTTCCGCTCCATTCTTTTCGACATCCTCCGAAGCACCACTGACCGCTCCCAAAGTGATTCGACAGCCTTTGAACACTTTAGCAAGCAAGACAGGAGCAATGCACATCGCCCCAACGGGCTTTTTCAACTCGTTCGCTCTACGCAAAACTTGTTCTACTTCGGGGATAACAGAATAGTTTTCACCCTTATACATATAATTGGAAAGGTTTTTTGCTACTCCGTATCCTCCAGGCAACACGATTGCGTCGAATTCTTCGGGATTGAGTTTGGCAAGCGGCAAGGCTTTTTGTCGCGCAATACGCGCCGCTTCAGCAAGGATATTTCTTTTTCCCTGCACGGTAGCGCCGGTATAATGATTCACGACATCTGTCTGTTCCTTATCGGGTGCAAACACAGAATATTCGCATCCCGCTTTCCTGATCGCCAATAATGCAAGAGTGGCTTCGTGTATCTCCGAACCATCGGATACTCCACAACCAGAGAGAATTACTGCAATTTTTTTCATTTCTTTATATCGTTATAATCAATCTTTTTGCGGAGAGAAAGGGATTCGAACCCCTGGAACCTCTCGGTTCAACGGTTTTCAAGACCGCCGCAATCGACCACTCTGCCATCTCTCCAATTGCGGCGCAAAGATAAAACGTTTTTTTCGATTATCAAAATATGACGCAATTTTCATTTTTTATGCATTGACTCTGAGGCAAAGCCATAACGATTCAAGTTACCATGAAACAAACGGAGCAAAAGACTTGTTAGAAGAGATGAGGCAATTATTGAAAAAGAAAATCACTCAAGAAAAAAAAGGGAAATATCTAAAGCCATAACCTCAGAACTCCTGACCCGTAGAATGTCTTATTGTTGATATATAGTTATTTATGAAAAAACATAGCGTAAAACATTATTGTCGCAAAAATAATGTCGGGAATACAGTAATGTTTAATTTTA
>JAITKY010000250.1 GCA_031278135.1 Prevotellaceae bacterium
GATTCGCTTGTTGCGACTATGCAATGCGCTTTTTTTGCCCGTTCATAAAATTCAGGTTTAGGCAACGGTAGGAATTGTTTGTCGCCGTCGGGATACGCTTTCAGGATTTCGGCGTAACGACTCCAGACAGCAGGCTCTTTATCACCGCGATAGATCATCAACACAGCTGAATAATCGACAGCATAATCGAGCGGAAAAAGCGGCAGGATAGCGTTCAACAAAGCCGTGATACTGTGACCGTCGGCACGTATTAAACATTGTGCATGCGAGGCGGCAGGAAAATTACTGTCGCCAAAAACAATTTCGTCGCCATGACCCATTTCCGCCAAAATTTTCAGCAGGTCGGGCGATATAAGTGGATTGATTCCTTTTAACATAATAATATTTTTTATCGTAAATCATTTATATTCCATTGGAGGATCAGGACTTACCGCCGTAGCAATATCATATTCCGTGCGATAGTCGGGATGCGTTTTGAAAATAGTATCCCTTCGTCCGTAATACGTTCCATAATATTGACAATTGGTATCGATCCAATTGGTAATCTGAAGCAATTCTTCGGGCTGAAGTTTGATTTTGTTGTGAACTTTAGCCAGATGTTTTGCTTTTGCCTGCGCTTCGGGGTTGTCGAGTTTGACATCTGGCGAAAATATTGCAACCAGAACCGACGCATACGAACCCAGCGATTTTGCCGGAAGATAACGGATATTCCCGTTTTTCGGATGATTTTCGCCTATTACCGGACCTAACAGTCCTTTGTCTTTCACGTGAGTAACCCAACCGCCGTCGGATGTAATGTAAAATCCTTTGCCTTCGGTAGTATATTTAGCGTCGATTTTCGACGGGACAATGAAATAATCCCCGTTGGCGGCAATGTAGTAATCATTTCCTCCCACCGACAATGAATCTCTGGAAATATTGCGTACACGGTTGCCTCCGGCTTTCCGGCGTTCGGGAACAAGATTTTCGTACGATTCGTTAAACAGACGGGTTTCTTTGCCCGACAGATTCAAATCGCCTTTAGCATTGGAAGCGTTATGACAACTGATGCAATGTTTATCCCACACCGGTTGCACATTACGCGCATAACTGAGCGTTTTGGCGGCGGACATTTCGCCGGCTTGAGCGTATGGCATTTCCGCTGTACGTTTCATTGCTTTCGGCGTATTTTGTCTGGTTGTACGGGGCGCCTGCGATGTCGATTCGTGACAGCCGATACAACTTCGCACTTCGCCGGGCATATAATTTACATAAGTACGTTCGGTCTGAATCGCTTTAAAATTAGCATCCAACGCCTGCAAAAAGATATTTCGTTCGGCGGGAACAAGAAAACGAGCCGAACCGTCGTCTTCGACAGTTACTATGCCGTGTTGAATTTTCAGTCCCAGATGAGTGTCTTTGGTTATAACAACATGTTGCTGGTCATATTCATCCTGAGTATAATTCGGTTTATAGAACCGTCGCGCTCCCCACGGACGTGGTACCTGTTCCAACACTCTCAGATATTTAATCGAACCTTTCTCTACGCCAACCATTCCGCTGTAAACGTCGGTAACAATACATTCAGCAAGATTTTTATCGGCGAGTTCCTGATTTTTATGTGATGATATCACGGGCGGAACTTCGCGTTTTACCAGCGGCATAGGACGAAAACAGGAAATTGTCGTATCCGAATAAATTGGCTCGACTTTTCCGCCTTCGTGCAAAAAATACAGTTGATACGCTTTGGAATCGTGCCATACTGGTCCCGAAGGCTTGTGCGAAACCAGAAATTCGGTACGCGACAAAGGATAACTTTCTCTGAACAAAGGACCTCTACCACTTGCATCCTGATACCACAGGGCAGTATCTTTCGGGTCGCGGAACGCAAATCCCGGCTCGTAACGTATGTCGGTATATGGAGTTATATAAGTCATTGGTTCGCTGGTGCGGATATTTTTCGTTGTATTGATACGGATAATCGTTCCGACACAGTTTTGCGGACAGTGCGGCGTTCCGGTAAACACGTATTCGTTTGGTGAGTTGGGGATTGGACGTCCCATAATCATAGTCGTAGGAACAGCCACGTCGTTGCCATAGATTTCCACCGAGTTAGCGCCGTCGGGATTCATCGCCCACAGACATTTGACCGACACGGCGCCCTTATCGACATATTCCCAGCGGGTGTACATGATTCGTCCGTCAGGCAAGAGGCAGGGCGTATTTTCCGACACCGAGCTGTTAGTCAGTTTGCGCATATTCGTTCCGTCGCCGTCGATTCGGTACAAGACGGTTGTAGGGAAAAGATCCGGAGCATCGCACAGGATGCCGAAATGGCAACGTGTAGAAATAAAAGCAATTCCACCGTCGGGGAGATAGCAGGGATCGAGGTCTTCGGTGCCGTGATGATATCCGGGGAGATTGTATGTTGCGATGATTTTTTCCTCGTCGTCGGGCGAAAAGGTGAGTTGCTTCAACCCGTTTCCGTCAACGCCGACTTCGTATAAACGGTATCCGGTATCCCGATTTGCCTTGTAAGCAAAGACAATACGTTTAGCGTCGAACGAGATGTCGAACGCTCCGAATACACCTTCCGAAAGCGATGGCGCTAACTCTTTCACTTCGCCGGTTTTCAGCGACAGGAGACAGAGATTTCCTCCCGGCATCCATAGCGAATTAAGAAATTCGGTGTAATAATGGTTGCTGTTGTACGTAAAACGTTTGACAAAGACGATTTGCTCTACGCCCTGTTCAATCAATTTGCTCCAAACGCCTTTTTCTTCTTCGGCAGGAACATACATCTCATTTACTTCATTTTGCCTGCCATTCGAATCGACATACCCGGTCATCAGAAGAGTCGCTATTATTATCAACAATGTTTTCATCTTTTATTTTTATACGCAATTGTTTCATCTTATTTATTGTGCAACCATCGGGACTGTTGTACGATTCCGGCAATGGTTTTCTTCCAAACAATACGGGCTGTTTCAAGTCCGGTGTATTGCAACCGATACATGTCCAACACAATACACTTAATAATAAAACCGTAACATTTGTCTTCATGCTGTTTCTGTTTAATTTTTTACATTTTAAACACTTTGTCGAACTGGTCGGCCAACACTTCCTGATTGATGAAATCGTAGAGAGTGAGTTTGCGTAACTTGTAATAATTCATCCAGTAATTTCTTAAGGCGGAGATATAACTGCGTTGAGCGCTGTTTTGTCGGTTGAGCGACAAAGTCAGGCTGTTGAGATCGGCTTTACCGATGATAAAGCGCTCTTTTGTAACGTTGTAAGCCGTAGTTGCCAGACTTAGGGCTTCTTCGGCGCTGTTGATCAGATCCTGCTGGATATTGAAATCGCTAACGGTCATAAGCACATCCTGTTCGAGTTGCTGTTCTTTCTGTTGAATCGATATTTTAGTAACATTCAAGTTATTGCGAGCCATATTTGCAAGACCTCGCCTGACGCCCCAATCCATAAGCGGAATATTCAATCCTATACTTATTACATCCTGCTGAAGAGGACGTTTATATGCGTCTGCAAAATTTGGCGCAACCTGATTGAATCCTACACTGACAGAGAAATTTGCATCGAAATTTGAACTTTTCATCGTTCTGTCCACTTCCCTTTCGGCTTCGTACATTTCCTGTATATAGCCCATAAAATCAGGATTATACGATTGCGCATATTTAAGAGCCTCTTCCGGGGAGATGATGATATTTGCAGGTCTGCCCGGAAGTTCAAGTTTGACGTTTGTTTGTTTGTCGATATTCAGAAAAGAGACGAAATCGAACATCGCACGTTTCAGACTTATTTCTGCGTTTTTCAGATCATTACGGGCATTTACGACGTCTAATTTAAGAGTCAACAAATCGACGTTCGAGATGGAAGCAATCTTTTGACGCTCTTGCCCGATATTATAAAGAGTGTCGGACGAAGCGACATTGTTCTCTGCCATATCGTATTCCATTTGCGCCATGGCTAAAGCGAAAAAATACTGTATCGCTAACTCCGATATTCCTTCACGGGAATACAAAAACTGTGTTTTCGCACGTTCGAACTTGATTGGCTCGATTTTCTTTTCCCATTTGAAACTGTTGAACCCGAAAAGTGGCTGAGAATAACCAATCCGGACAGGCACAGACGTAAACTGCGAATAATTGTTTTCACCGAAATTCCGCATATAACCCAATTCCGAATCGACATAAAACGTTCCTCCGGTCAAATCAAAATTCTGACGAACCGAAAGATTTCCTGACGAATACAGCGTTTGTTGTTGCCGGTAAATATCAATATTTTCGTACGAATCGTAACGTTTGGTGAAATCGCGACGATACTGTAAAGGATTGGCCTGCAAGTTTAAAGAAGGTAACCGCGCCGCCCTGAACGAACGATACGACCAGTAACTCGACCGGTACATGTTTTGGGCTATAAATGCCTGCAACGAACTGTCCACAGCAATTTCGATAGATTCGATCAAACTGAATTTCTTTGTCGATTGGGCGTAAACACCACTACTAAAGAAAATTAACAATATTAATAAAACAACTTTTTTCATAATTAACAACTTTTTCATACAACAATTAATCATTCACAATTATCAGTTTTTAGTTTTTCGTTTTTAATTTCTTTTTTTCTATAAATCCACCAATAAATAATCGGCACAACAAACAGACTGACAGGCGTACCCATAATCATTCCGCCGATAGTCGCCACAGCCAGCGGTTTTTCCAGTTGCGAACCAAGATCGCTGGTAAACAATAACGGAACCATACAGACAATAGAGGTTAAACTTGTCATTATGATTGCTTTAAGACGCCGTCGTCCGGCTTCGTGGATAGCGTCCATCAGCGAATATCCTTCTTTACGGAGTTGGTTCATAACGTCCACTTTCAGGATAGAGTCATTGATGATGATACCCGAAGTAACCACTAATCCGATGGCGGACATGAGATTAAGCGAATGACCGGTAACGTACAGCAACGCCAGAGCAAAAGTAATATCAATCGGGATTTCGAACAGGATAATCAGTGGCTGTTTGAAGTTCTCGAATTGCGACGATAGAATAAAAAACATCAGCAAAACAGAGATAAACAGGATGACAATCATTTCGTTAATCATCTTTTTGTTGGAAAAGAACGTTCCCGAAAAATTGACTTCCCAATCCATGTCTTTGATATTGTCCTGCGACACCGTTTCGATGATATTTGCCGGATTATCGGTTTCGTAATAATAAAACGGGATATACTCTCCGGCTTTTCCAGCGACAATCGTTTTCAGGTCTTCGGAGCGGGTGACGCTTACGAAAGTGGATAGCGCCAATTTGTTAACCGTGCCGTCTTTGTTCTGCGAGACATCGATCAATGTTTCGTCGATGATTTCCTGAACGGTCTTTTCGTCGTCGCCCAGAATGATCGGAAGATATTGCTGTTGAGAGCGTAACGTCGCAAATTTGTTTTCCTTAAAAGCAGTGCGCAGTGTGCGTGCAATCAAATCGTACGGGATATTGTAGAGCAGAAGTTTTTCGCGATCAATACGCAGATTCAGTTGATTTTGGAACGAATTGCCGACCGGTGTTTCTCCTGTTATCTCCGCT
Organism: Prevotellaceae bacterium; assembly: GCA_031278135.1. Taxonomy (GTDB): domain Bacteria; phylum Bacteroidota; class Bacteroidia; order Bacteroidales; family UBA932; genus JAIRLF01. The sequence goes on from JAITKY010000250.1 coordinate 5,579, forward strand.
ACATTTTTCTCTAATTTGTGGATAGTTTCGGCGTCGATTTCCCGTGCTCTGTTGGTGGTGTAATATTCCACAACGAGGTCGGGTTCGCCGGTCGAAAATATCTTTTCAAAGATAGTGCCCATCGGTGCAAAACTCACCAAAGCGTCGGGATATTTCTTTAAGATATAATCAGTTACCTTTTCTTTAAAGGCGGGAATTTCTTTAGCCGTTTTTGTCCGTGCATAAAATTCCGATTCGGATGAAGTCTGTTCTTTATCACGATTCAACAGAAATTGCTGCTGTCCGGTCAACGCCGAATTTTCTTCCGTGATTTCGGCGAGCATTCTTGACAAATCCAGACAGCGGTCGTAATTTTCCTGCAAATGAATGTTCTGATTCCAATCGATTTGTATCATCACTTCACTTTGGTTGATATCCGGCATCTTCTCTTTCGGGATAATTGTGAACAACCATCCGCAAAGAGGAAACGTCAAGAATATTATCATAAATGTCAGTATTTTGTGAGTAAAAACCCAGTGGATTCCGGCATCATAGATTCGAAATACAAGCGATTCTTGACCTTTCTCTACAGGGGAAGAAGGAAATCCCGTACTCTCTCTATTGTGGGAAGGTTCATTCTCTCTATCGGAAGTTGCCCCCTCGTTCTCCCCTGTGGGGCGAGAGCGACGGAATATACGTGGTGTACGCATCGAATAGATTATCTTGTAAAACACGGGAATAAAGACGATTCCGGTAATGTACGACACCAATAAACCGACTGTCACCGAAAATGCCTGATCGAAAAATATTGCGCCTGCCATTCCGCTCATGAAAATCAGAGGTGCAAACACTGATATATTTGTCAATGCAGAACTTAGCATTGGTATAGCGATCTCTTTTGTTCCTGCGACGCACGCTTCCGGCAAAGGCGATTTTCGTCGGTGTTGTCCGATATTGTCGCCGACAACGATAGAATTGTCAATCATATTACCCGAAGCGAGTATTAATCCGGTGAGCGACACTACGTTTAGCGAAATATGGAACAGATAGAAGAAAAGCAAACTGATAACCAGCGAAACGAAAAGTCCCAAACCGATAATCAGCGATAATCTGCCGTCTTTGAGAAATATAACCGAAATTAGAAATACGAAGATAAACGCAAGGATCATATTTTGTTGCAGGTTCGAAATAGTGTAATCCAACAGTTCGGTTTGATTCTGCGTAACATTAAATTCTATTTCGGGAAAATCATAACGGAAGCGTTCAACCTCGTCATTCATCGCCTTTTGCATGTTGCTCATATTCTCTTCCGACTGTTTGATAACCGAAAGAACAATCGCTCGTTTACCATTATATATTGCCATTCCCTCTTCTTTTTCGGGGGCTGTTTCGACTTTGGCAAAATCTTTGAGTTGATAGATACGGTCGTTTTTGCGGATGAAAATATTTTGGATATCTTCTATCGTCCTGAGAATGGACGAGAAACGGATAATGTACTCATAATATCCGTCGCGGACGGTCATATTTCCCGGTTCGACATTGTTGTTATCGAGCGCCGATTCGATATCCAACAGTGTTATTCCGCTGACATCCATCAATGTTCGGTCGGGCGAAATGATCACTTGCCGTTTCATCAATCCCGACATATCGATCATCGCCACCTGCGACAACTGCTCAAACCGGCGGCGAATAACTGTTTCGGCAAATTCGCTCAATTCAATGAACTTAGATATGTCGGTATGTTCAAAACTGATGTCGGAACGGAGCGTCAAATCCAGATTAAACACCGGAATATCCGTTGCGCTGGCCTTGATTACGCGAGGACGTTCGAACTCACGCGGAAGATAATTCATTGCGGCGTCAATTTTCTCATTCACTTCGATAAAAGCCAGATCGGTGTTGGCGCCGTATTCGAAAGTCAGGAAAATGACAGCGCTACCGTCGCGCGTTTCGCTACGGATATCGCGCAATTTGCTGACTTGCATTAACTGCTGACGTACAGAACGAACGGCTGTGTTTTCCATTTCTCGCGCCGAAACGTTTTGTCCCGACATCTGAACTGTAATCTCAGGAATGGCGATGTCCGGCAAAAGCGATACGGAAATATTCATGTAGGTGATGATACCCAGAATGAAAAACGCTGTGAATACCATCATTATAGAGGTCGGACGTTGTATAAAATACTTAAACATAAATTAATGTTATTAATTTTTAACTGTCACAGGCGCATCGTCTGCTAAATTGATATTTCCGTCATAGATGATTTCGTCGCCTTCGTTCAATCCTTCCGTGATTACGTAACTGTCGGAATTTTCCGCTCCTGTTGTTACATAAACCCATGCTGCCCTGTCGTTTCTAAGCCGGAATACAACTTTTTTGTTGGTACGAAGTACAACGGCAGATTTTGGTACTACCAACTGTTTGCCGAGTAAAAGTTGCACCCTGACTTTCACGTTCATACCTTCGTAAAGTTTGTTATCTTTATTGCTGATCGTTGCTTTAACTTTCACCATCCCGTTTTTTTCAACTACGGGGTTGATTTCCGAAATATGTCCTTCGACGACATATGTGGACATCGAAAACGGCGACACAAGGACCTTATATTTCAGACCTATCAGCGGCAATTCGCTCTCCAGAATATTGAATGTCACTTCGGGATTACGATTGTCGATAATCGTGCAAAACGCTTCGCCGTCGGGCAAATTATATTCCTTAACAGTCAGATTTGCAACCACTCCGTCGAACGGTGCATACAAAGTGGCAGCATTCAGATTATAATCGGCAACAATGTAATTGTTACGGGCTTGCTCGATGTTGCTCCTGATTCTGATTGCTCTCATGGCTTCGGCGGAAATATTCGACGTGTCGCTTATCGAACCTGTTTGTGCGATGAGTGCGTCCTGATAATTGATTTTCGCCTGTTCCAACGATTCTATCGCCTGACTTTTGGCGATTTCTAACTTGAACTTGTCAAGTTCGGCTAATTTTTGTCCTTTCGTCACTCGGTCGCCGTTTTTTACATAGATTTTACGGACAATCTCCTGTGGCTGAAATCTTAAATCCGCTTTATTCACGGCGGCAATTGTTCCATTGGAAATCAACTCATAACTGAAATCCCGATATTCCAATAATTTCGTTTTCACATCAGTAGCCTTGTCTTCTACCTGTGTTGTCGCTTTCTCTCCGGATTCTTCTTCCTGTGCCTTTTTCGACGAACAGGAAAGTAAACAAAATACTATCACCGGATAAATGATACTCTTGAATGTCATACAGTTAATAATTATATTAATGAACTTAATAATACACGGAAACATTATAATCCGCACCGCAAAGATATGAATAATTTTAATACGATGAACATTTGGCTAATTTTTTTTTTGAGGCGCTATGGACTGTTAATAAATAAAGGCGTTAATTATTGCATTATGTATCATATAATGAGATTAATACATATAATTATTAGATATATTGTTATAGGACTGCTCCAATTTTTTTCCTGCCCATATACATACTGGAAAACTTTGAGATGTGGGATGTTAAAAAACTTGACATAGCGCAAACTCGAATGTCGTATTATGGAGTTGCGGAAGGCAAAAAAGGGCTGATAGCCCGTCAATCAATAGCATAGGGCAACGCCCTGCAAAAAAGATTCGTACAAAAGAGAAGCCCTGAAAGGGCGGAATCATTGATTAGGGAATGGAAAATTAATAAGGTATAACAGTACCTCCAGCAGGAAGGACATTTTTGAACCCTGTCAGGTCTTACTATAACACAATTGATATAACTCGGACAGACCTTAATTACGAAAAGCCTCATTATAAG
>JAITKY010000261.1 GCA_031278135.1 Prevotellaceae bacterium
ATATTTTAAACAGTTTTAATTAATTAAGGCAATGGTAAGTTACGAGGATATTTACCGCATGGAAACATACGAATACCCGAGAGAAACCGTCCGCGAGGCATTGCATAAGCCGTTGCTCTTAAAGATTACACAGGTGCTACACCCATTCAAATAACCTGTTTTCAAATTTTTAGTGACAAAATGTTTTTTTAATCTGACAATATGACACATCCGCCGGTACTGCGAGAATTTGTGTCAGGAATATGAGTGATCATCCCTCACTCATCGTTAAATAATGCGTTTTTTCACGATTTTGATACAGTTAAATTTGCAGATTTGCGTTTGTAAAATGTTAGATTCTATGTAATTAAAAAAATATTGTTTCGTATGAACAAAATATTCGTATCTTTCGGCGTAAATTTTATGTATTAATTGTACAAATGAAAGAAAAAATACGAATAGGCGTAACGCATGGCGATTTTAACGGGATCAATTATGAAATAATAATGAAAACATTCTCTGATTCAGCGATAAACGAGTTTTTTATTCCTGTCATTTACGGTTCGTCGAAGGCAGCTGCATACTACCGGAAGGCTTTGAATATGGAGAATTTCGGATTTAACGTTATCACCGATGCGAATGATGCTAATGTTAAAAGAACCAATATCATCAATGTAACCGACAATGTTAAAGTCGAGATGGGATTTCCTTCGCAACTTGCAGGAATATCGGCGATTAAGGCTCTGGATATGGCTGTTGGCGATTTGCAGGCGGGCAAGATAGATGTGATAGTAACCTGTCCGGTGAATAAATCTACGGTTTCTTCCGCATCGTCGAATTTTTTGGGACACACCGAATATTTTGCGGAAAAGTTTGGTGTTAAGGATTGTGCGATGTTGATGATTAACGAATTGATGCGAGTAGGTTTTGTCACCGGTCATGTTCCTTTGGAAGAGGTTTTGAAAACTCTGGATAAGGATTTAATCATAAATAAACTGTCGCTTATCAACGAAACTCTCAAGAATGATTTTCTGATTCGTGCGCCTCGGATAGCCGTTTTGTCGCTTAATCCTCATGCGGGAAACGACGGTTTGAAGGGTAGGGAAGAGGTCGAAATCATCTGTCCAGCAATCGAAGAGGCGAAACAAGACGGGATACTTGCATTCGGCACATATTCGGCTGATGAATTTTTTGCTTCGGGCGATTTTAGTAAAGTCGACGCTGTCCTTGCAATGTATTACGATCAGGGTATGATTCCCTTTAAATCAATAGGTTTGTCAGGCGGAGTAATCTATACCGCCGGATTGCCGATAGTCAGGACTTCGCCCGCACATGGAACAAAATACGAAATCGTCGGTAAAGGAATTGTTACACCCACATCGTTGAGAAATGCTTTATTTCTCGCAATGGAAGTATTCAAAAACCGAAAAACTCAAGACGAACTCAATGTAAATCCTCTGATGATAAGAACAAATCATCAGAAAAAAACACTGGAGTAGGGTAGGGGAGTGAAGGTGTGTACGACAAAATTTACTTTTTATGAATTGTGTTTTTTTGTCCACAGATTTACACAGATATCTGTGGCTTAAATAGAAGTCCGGAAAAAGGGAATTTTGTTGTACACCCGTGTAAGTAGGGGCAACCCTTGCAGTTGTTTTATTGTATATGCCACCTCTTTATCAGAACTATGAAGAGGTTCAACTCTATACGGGCGCCTTCGGGCTATACGGGGGGTTTACAGAGAGGGGTGACGTTGTTCCCGAACTGTGTTGTGCTTGTTTGGGGTTATACACATTAGAAGCCTTTGGCGTCATTTGCTATCACTATAATGAGGTTTCCACTCATTAAAGTCCCGCAGCGACGACACTTTATTAATTGGTTATTTAATATTTCACTCCTCACTCCTCTCTTGATTACTGATAATGCTAAATTGTGCGAATTTGAGCATTAAAGTTTTTGTTCCGGCGTTATAAAAATCTATTTTTGCTCTTGCTTCGTTTCCTTCGATTTCGATTCCTACGATACGTCCCCGTCCGAATCGAGCATGTTCCACTTCGGTTCCGGGAGGCAGGGCGGATATATCAAGAGTCTTTTCGGGCTGATATGCTTTTTGTTGTTTTAATGGTTGTAATTTGGAACCGACGACCGGTTTTTTTTCAAGACTTTTGTATAAAAAATCCAATTGAGGTTTTTCTTTGATTTCCAAAGAATCGTTGACAGAATTTATCGATAAATATGCTTTGTCGATATCACGCAAAAACCGGCTTGGTACGGATTTATTTATATTTCCCCATCGATATCTTGTTTGCGCAAACGAAATCGTTGCTTTGACTGCTGCACGTGTCAGGGCGACATAGAAAAGCCGCCGTTCCTCTTCCAGAGAGTGTTCCGACTGGATGGAATTGTTTCCGGGGAACAGTCCTTCCTCCATTCCAACAATATACACATAATTGAATTCGAGTCCTTTGGCAGAATGTATCGTCATCAAAGTTACCCTGTTACTGTTTTTTGACGAATCTTTGTCCATATCGGTTATCAGGGATACACTTTGCAGATATTCGGATATCATTGCCTCATCTTCTTTATTTTCGGAAGTTTTTGCAAACTCTTTTATTCCGTTCAGAAGTTCTTCGACATTTTTGATGCGGGATATACCTTCAGTAGTTTTATCAGCCTGAAGGTCGGTCATTATTCCCGAATGTTTGATTACGTTTAAAGCAAAAGTGTAAGCGTCTTCGACAGTTGCTTTTGCGATGAATGAGTCTATCAAGTTTCTGAAATCCGTAATTTTTTTCACAGCACTTTCTTTCACACCCAGTTGTATGGGTAACTGTTTGATTGCCGACAGTTGGTTTACCGTTTCCCATAAACTGATATTGTTCTCGATGGCGTATGAATGCATTTTCTCCATAGTGTTGTTGCCTATGCCTCGCGCCGGATAATTGATAATTCTGTTCAAAGCCTCGTCGTCGAGAGAATTCACAGCCAATCGCATATAAGCCAGAACGTCTTTTATTTCGGCGCGCTGGTAGAACGAGATTCCTCCGTATATTTTGTAAGCGATATTTCTCCGGCGGAGTGCGTCCTCAAAAATTCTCGATTGAGCATTTGTTCTGTAAAGAATGGCTATATCGGAATATTTCACCTGTCTGCCATATATCGTATCCACAATCGACGATGCAACCAACTGACCTTCTTCCTGATCGGTGAATGCTTTTATAATTTCAATTTTTTCGCCTGTATTACCTTCGGAAAAACAGATTTTCTTCAATTGTTTTTTATTTTTGGCAATCAGGCTATTGGCGGCATTAACAATTATTTTGGTCGAACGATAGTTCTGTTCCAGTTTAAATTCGGCGTAATCGTGATAGTCTTTCCTGAAATTCAGGATATTTTCGATTTTAGCGCCTCGAAACGAATAAATACTTTGAGCGTCGTCGCCCACAACGGTAATATTTTTATATATTTCGGCTAAACGTTTCACAATAAGATATTGAGCCACATTTGTATCCTGATATTCATCGACAAGAATATATTTGAACCACTGCTGATATTTATTCAAAATTTCGGGATAATCACGAAACAAAATATTTGTATATAACAGTAAATCATCGAAATCCATAGAATTTGCATTCCGGCATTTCACAACATACCGCTGATATATTCCTGCCATTTTAGGACGGAACGTTTTTATATCTTCTTCGGTCAATTGTACGTTCGACGTGTAGGCGGCAGGCGTCATCAGACAGTTTTTAGCCATTGATATTCTGTTATATACTTCTTTATCCTTATATACTT
>JAITKY010000084.1 GCA_031278135.1 Prevotellaceae bacterium
TCGTCGTATTCCAAAACGCTTTTACTGTATGCTTCCATATCTTCTTTTTTTAATCTGTTTATTTTTGCATTTTCGTATAATTCATCGAATATCTTTTCATTCAATTTTGCAGGACGTTCGGGTAACTTTTCCATGTTTTTTAAAGAATAAATCCATTTGTCCGCTATAGTTTTCAATTTGCCTTCTGTTTTTTTGAATTTCGGCAATTCTATTGTTACGACTTCCCACTTGTCGGTCAAAACTATATTTGCTTTTTGCCGTACTATTTTCGTATGTTCTATAACGATATTTTTAGCCTTATCTTCATGAAACATAATACTGTCCATAATACATATCATATATACTCCACTGAGTGCATAATCCCATGGAATTTTCACCGTTTCTCCAGCACTGTTAATCATAGTTACCTGCCCCTTCGGCGCCTGACTGATTACAGGATAACTCATGTAAAACACTATTCTGTCGGCAAAATGCTCTTGCGGAGAGGCTTGCATCTCTACAATAAACCGTTCTTCTGTTGCTGTAGTACAGTAAACATCATATATCGCTTTGCGATTTTCTTTAATATAGCCCAACTGTTCCGCAGGAAGATATTCTATTTCGACAATATTTTTCCCCAAAATCGCATTCAAAAACGCTATCAGCAACGATTTTATGCCGAATGTCTTTTTGAATCCAAAATCAGTTTTTATGTTCATAAAAACCGGTATTTCAATACGTTTCAATACTTTCAATTTCCCTTTTCCTGTAGCCATAATCCTTAATTTTTGGAGTGTAAAATTATACACTTTTTCTGAAATACACAAAACTAATTACCTTTGTTTTGGATTTTAATAGTTTATAAATGGAAAAATATGAAAGAATTTCGGAATTACAGTTGAAACTTTCCGAATTAAGAAAAAGTAAAACAATCGGTTTTGTACCGACTATGGGCGCTTTGCATCAGGGACATCTGTCGCTGATTGACAAGTGCAAATCGATGTGTAACATTACAGTTGCGAGCATCTTCGTCAATCCGACGCAGTTCAACGATAAGAACGATTACCGGCGATATCCGAGGACACTGGAGAAAGACGGGGAAATACTGGAAAAGGCAGGCTGTGATATCGTGTTTGTACCTTCCGAAAAAGAAATATATCCCGAAACAGACGAAAGGATTTTCGATTTCGGAGAATTGGACAAAGTCATGGAAGGAAAATTCCGGCAAGGACATTTCAACGGTGTTGCTCAAGTTGTCAGCCGTTTGTTCGACATTGTCAATCCCGACAAGGCTTTTTTTGGACAAAAAGATTTCCAGCAGGTGAGCATAATAAAAAATATGGTGAAACAACTGAACCTGACGACCGAAATCGTTGTCTGTCCGATTGTCCGAGAACAGGACGGGCTTGCCATGAGTTCACGAAACATGTTGCTGTCGGACAATCAAAGAAAAGAAGCCATCAATATCTCTCAAGCCCTGTTCTACGCCAAACAGCAGGCGCCCGGAACGCCGGTAAACGAAATCAGGGACGAAGCCATACGCCGGATAAACTCATCTCCCGAACTTAAAGTCGAATATCTGGAGATAGTCGATGCCAACACTTTGCAGACTGTTTCCGGATGGGACGATGCAACAGAAATATTTGCATGTGTGGCTGTCCAGGCCGGTAAAATCCGTTTGATAGATAATGTTCAACTCAAATAATCGCACGAATCTGCTCGATTATTTCTTTGTGTATGGTTTGAGGCGTTTTCATTCTCGACCTGTCATCTACGCAGTTTACGAGGACAAATTTTTCGTCGATATTTGTCTGAGCAATATACACTTCGCGTACTTTTTTCTGTAAATCGAAATCCGATTCGTGAATATCTTTTTTCCCGTTAAGATATTTTCTGTCGGTTCCTTCGCGTTGCGATTCCAGTTTTTCGATTGTAAAATCGAACGGAACATCCAGAAAAATGCTAATGTCGGGACGCGGGATTCCGAAAAAGTTGTATTCCATGTCGAAAATCCATTGCCGGAGTTTTTCCCGTTTATCCTCACCTGCGATTTTGGCGCACTGAAAAGCAATGTTCGAATACACATAACGATCGAGGATGACGACTTTACCTTCGGCAAGCCACGACTTTAACATCGGAGCAGCATTATTTCTGTCGCCGGCGTACAGCAGGGCTACCAGACGCGGGTCAACCGTATTGACGTCCCCAAACTCGCCGCGTAGAAACGAGGCAATCAAATCGCCATACACGGGAGCGTCGAACCGCGGAAAATGCAAAAACACACATTCCATATTCTCCGATTCAAAATATTTTTGCAACAAGTTCACCTGAGTGGTTTTACCGGCGCCATCCAATCCTTCCAATACTGTCAGCATAATTCTATTCGTTTAAAATTTTCCAGATTAAATCCTTCAATTCGATAATCTTACTTCCTGTCGCCGACGAAATGAAAATATACGGCGTATCGTGAATCCGTTTTTTGATATCCGCATCGATTTCATCGCTTAACTCCGTGTCGAGCATGTCGCTTTTCGATATCGCCAGTATCCGGCGTTTATCTAACAGTTCGGGGTTATATTTTTTGAGTTCGTTGAGAAGTGTACGGTATTCTTTGGCGATGTCCTTGCTGTCAGCGGGAATCAGGAACAAAAGTATGGAATTGCGTTCGATGTGGCGTAAAAACCGTAATCCCAATCCTTTACCTTCGTGAGCGCCTTCGATGATTCCGGGAATGTCGGCCATAATAAACGACAGATGATCACGATAATTCACAATGCCAAGATTCGGTTCGAGAGTGGTGAACGCATAATCGGCGATTTTGGGTTTGGCTGCCGACACCACCGATAATAAAGTCGATTTACCGGCATTGGGAAATCCAACCAGCCCGACATCTGCCAACAGTTTCAGCTCCAGAATATACCAGCCTTCAATTCCGGGTTCTCCGGGTTGCGAATATCGTGGAGTCCGGTTGGTCGCCGACTTGAAACAGGCATTACCCAATCCGCCTCGTCCACCCTGTAACAAAATGACTTCCTCGCCATCCTGCGTTACTTCGCACAAAATGTTGCCGGATTCGTCTTTGGCAACTGTCCCGACAGGAACATCCAAAATCATATCCTTTCCATTCGCTCCGTGACAGAGGTTTCCACTGCCCGATTCGCCATGTTCGGCGTGTATGTGTTTCCGGTATTTGAGGTGTATCAAAGTCCAATACTGTTTATTTCCTTTGAGGATGATATGTCCACCACGTCCGCCGTCACCGCCGTCGGGTCCGCCCATGGGAACAAATTTCTCTCTGTGCAAATGAGTTGAGCCGGAACCTCCATTTCCCGACCGAAAAAAAATCCTGACATAATCTACAAAATTCGATGAAGCCACAATGTTCCTGTTTTAAATATTTACGGGTGCAAAAGTAAACAAAAATTGAAACATTGGCATATGTGCTAACCAAAATATGCCAAAATGTCATTTTGAAAGTACGGTTACTCAATTCGTCAGGTGTATTTCAAACTGTCGCGTCTTCGCATGACGAGTCACGAATGGACGACACTCCAATTAACAAAGTGGTAATAGATTTCCAGATAGAGATTTTTGACAGTTTTTCAAATCGATTACCGTTCTTCTGAATGGAAAATCGACATTTTGAAATAGTCCCAATCAAATCGGCGGATTTGGTTCTTTTTTCATGTGGTCGAAAT
>JAITKY010000304.1 GCA_031278135.1 Prevotellaceae bacterium
CGTTGAATATTACGGCGGCTTCAATCAGAGGTATGGAGGTTTTGAGCGGTAATAATATTGAAAACTTGTCCAGAATAAGTATGGTCGTTACATTAAAAATGTATAAATGAAACGCATAAAACCGTCAAAAGCATACATATCGTCGATGCACTCTCCCGAAATAATCTTGTAATCCATCTTTTTTACATTTTACATAACTAATATCAGAAAATACTTTCCGTACTCTGAAAATCGATCTCGATTTGCGTCCTGTGTTCCATAAACCCGATGACGCTTGCATGGCGCATTTACATCTGGGATTATTTGCTTATTGGGTCGTCAATACGGTGCGACATCAGTTGAATGCGGCTGGAATCAATTCTCAATGGAGGGAAATTGTCCGTGTTATGAATACCTAAAAATGTGTTACTACTATTATGACTAACGATAAACAGGAGCGTATATCTATCAGATCCTGTTCCAGACCGAATACAAAAGTCGCTAATATATACAACCTTCTGAAATTGAAATATGCGTCTTTCATTCGTGAAAAATCTGTACTCCTCAAATCTCAAAATTAAAAAAATCGAAATCCAGGGGCGACGCATTTAAATTTGTATTAGTTTCAAAAGATACTCTTTGTTCAAGCGGCTTTTAGTCTTTTTGAACGTAAAGGTTCTGAACCTGAATCTTTTTTGAGCAAATTTAAACCGATTTTTCTTACAATGGATCTGTCAATAAATAATAGAGATTATGTCAAATTATTTTTTATGAGAATAATAATTTCTCCGATTTATAACAAATTAATTTTCAAAGTTGAAAAACAAACTACCATAATCTCTATTAAATAAACATAAATTACACCCTATTAATAAAGTATAACATTATCTTCCCACAGAGACGACAGGGGGTGTATGCGATACGCTCTGCGATGACAATACACCAATGTGCGTCGGCATGGGACGTATCGTTATTGCATGTCCCTTAATGTATATAATTCCTGTCGGTTACAGCAATGTTCCTGTCGTGGACAGGAAAGTTGAGGTTGGCGGCAATAATATTCCGGTTTACGACAGAAATGTTGTAGATTCCTCGAGAAACGAAGTACTTTTCGATGTCGAAAATATAACTTAAATTAAAAAACAAATGTTATTATTTGTTGTTAATATGAGCAATTAGAGTTAGAGTTTCGTGTTTTTTGTTAAAAATATTTAAAAATGTTTGTCACAATATAATATTGTAATAATTTTGCACAAAAAATTAAAAGTAGGATTATGGATAATATAATTATTTTTTCAGCGCCATCGGGGTCGGGTAAGACCACAATTATCAACAAACTATTGAAAAAGTTTCCTAAACTGGAATTTTCGGTTTCGGCAACAAACAGAGATCCGAGAGATGATGAATCTCATGGCATCCATTATTATTTTTTGTCGCAGGACGAATTTAACAGCAAGATAACTAACGGGGAATTTCTGGAATGGGAAGAAGTTTACGGAGGCGCGATGTACGGGACATTGCTGTCGGAAATTGACAGGATATGCAAATCGGGCAAAGTTGCGTTATTCGATCTCGACGTTCACGGAGCGTTAAAAGTTAAAAAGAAGTTCACAAACGCTTTTTTGATATTTGTATTGCCGCCGTCGATCGAAGATTTGAAAGAGAGATTGGAAAAACGCTCTTCCGAAACGCCTGAATTTCTTGAAAAAAGATTGGACAAAGCAAAAGAAGAAATCATGCACGCAACCAAGTTCGACTACATTCTTCTGAATGACGACGTCGATGAAGCTTTGGTGGAAATACACGATGTAATACACGATTTTCTGGAACATAAACTGGTGCCAAGTACATTTCGAATAGTCGATTAATGGTTTTTGCAGTAAAGGTAATACCTTTATTGTACGCATTTTACATATTTTTTACGGTCTTTTAAGAATTATCGTGTATATTTGCGCATTATTATTTGACTATAAAATTGTATTTATATGAATTTCGTTAATTCTGTTTTAGCAAAGATTTTCGGTACGAAATCTGAAAAAGACTTGAAATTGATAATGCCCAGAGTAGCGATTATCAATGAGATATATCCCAAAATTTCGCAATTGAGCAACGATGAACTCCGGGCAGCTTCGCTGGCTTTGAAGAAAAAAGTCAGAGACTATTATGCCGGAGAAGAACAGGAAATCGCTGAACTCAAAGCGAAAATGGATAATCCTGACTTCGATATTAAAGAGAAGGAAAAGATTTATACTGAGGTGGACAGTCTCATCGAGGAAGTTGATCACAAGATTGAAGAAATTTTGCAGGAAGTTTTGCCCGAAGCCTTTGCGATAGTGAAAAGTACGGCGCAGCGATTTAAAGAAAACGAACAACTCGTCGTTACCGCAACCGATTTCGACAGGCAACTTGCCACTCAAAAATCCAGTGTCGTTATCGATGGCAACAAAGCAGTCTGGGCAAATAAATGGATGGCTGGAGGAAATCTAATCACTTGGGATATGGTGCATTACGACGTACAGTTAGCCGGCGGGATAGTGCTTAATTCCCCGAAACTGCAATATGAAAACATGACCGACGGGAAAAGAAAATTAATCGGCGCTATTGCCGAAATGGGAACCGGCGAAGGAAAAACCCTTGTCGCGACATTGCCCGTTTTCCTCAATGCTTTGGCAGGCAAAGGCGTACACGTAGTAACCGTCAATACGTATCTTTCGCAACGCGACTCCGAATGGATGGGACCGATATACGAATTTCACGGATTATCAGTAGATTGTATCGACAAACACGAACCGCATTCCGCCGCAAGACGGAAGGCTTATGCCGCCGACATCACTTTTGGAACAAATAATGAGTTCGGATTCGACTATCTTCGTGATAACATGGTATTTTCGCCCGATGAACTCGTGCAGCGCAAACATCATTACGCAATTGTCGATGAGGTTGACTCAGTGTTGATCGACGACGCCCGTACACCGCTTATTATTGCCGGTCCCGTGCCACGCGGCGATGACCAAATGTTCAACGAATACAAACCATATGTCGAAAAGTTGTATTCGGCTCAACGAAACCTTGTTACACGATTGTTGTCGGATGCCCGGAAATTCATCGCCGAAAATAAAACTGACGATGGCGGATTGCTTTTATACCGGGCGCACAAAGGTTTACCGAAATACAAACCAATAATAAAATTCCTGAGCGAACAGGGAATCAAATCGTTGATGCAGAAAACCGAAAACATTTACATGCAGGATAACAGCCGCAATATGTTCAAAGTCACCGACGATCTGTTTTTTGTAATAGACGAAAAACAAAATTCTGTCGAATTGACCGACAAAGGCGTTGAATATATTTCGAATATGGTGAGCGATTCTTCGTTTTTCGTGATGCCCGACGTGGGAAGCGAGATCGCGAAAGTCGAAAAAAGCGAGTTATCGGCTCAGGAAAGAGAGACTGTAAAAGACACTATATTAAGTGATTATTCTGTAAAATCGGAGCGGTTGCACACCATACACCAATTGTTGAAGGCTTATACGATGTTCGAAAAGGAAATCGAATATGTGGTGATGGATAACAAAGTGAAAATCGTTGACGAACAGACAGGTCGTATCCTTGAAGGACGCCGTTATTCCGACGGATTGCATCAAGCCATCGAAGCAAAGGAAAATGTCAAGATAGAGGCTGCAACACAGACTTTTGCAACAATCACTTTACAGAACTATTTCCGTATGTATCACAAACTTGCAGGTATGACCGGTACAGCTGAAACCGAAGCGGGCGAGTTCTGGAAAATCTATTATCTCGACGTTATCGTTATCCCAACAAACAAACCCGTGATACGTAACGATTTTTCCGATTTGATTTACAAAACGAAAAGAGAAAAATACAAGGCTGTTGTGGCTGAAATCGAGAAACTTAGTAAAAAGGATAAACGTCCTGTGCTGGTAGGTACAACTTCGGTTGAAATTTCGGAATTGCTGAGCAAGATGCTCAAGATGAAAAACATCAAACACAATGTGTTGAACGCTAAACAGCATCAGCGCGAAGCAGAAATCGTCGCCGAAGCGGGACAAGCCGGAACCGTTACCATCGCAACCAATATGGCTGGACGTGGAACCGACATCAAACTCGGCGCAGGTGTCAAAAATGCAGGAGGATTGGCGATTATCGGCACCGAACGCCATGAATCACGCCGTGTGGACAGGCAGTTGAGAGGACGTTCGGGACGTCAGGGCGATCCGGGAACATCGCAATTTTATGTCTCTCTCGAAGATAATCTTATGCGACTGTTCGGATCCGAACGGATAGCAAAATTGATGGATTCTCTTGGCATTAAAGAAGATGATGTTATTCAGTCGGCGCTTATTTCGCGTCAGATCGAAAAGGCGCAACGTAAGGTCGAAGAAAATAATTTCGGTATCCGGAAACGTCTGCTTGAGTATGACGATGTTATGAACTCGCAACGTAAAGTGATATATGCGCGCCGTAATCACGCTTTGCATGGTGAACGGGTTGATGTTGATATACTTAACATGATATCCGACTATTGTGATTCTCTGGTCGAACAGTTGGCAGGGCTCGATTACGAATCGTTCTACAAGGAAATAATCAGAAGTCTGTACATACAACCGCCTGTCAGCGAGGAAGAATACGCCGAAATCAACAGCGCTGAAATTGCGGAACGGCTGGCTTTGGCTGTCGAAGAAACTTACAACCGCCGCATGGATATTCTATCGGAACGAATATTCCCGTTTATCAAAAATTTGTATGAAAATCAAGGACATATATACGAAAACATACAGATTCCCATAAGCGACGGTCACAAAATGCTGAATATTTCCATCAATCTTAAGGAAGCGTATGAGACTAAAGGCAAGGCGCTTGGAAAATCGTACAGCAAAACTATAATGTTAGTCATGATTGACGAACACTGGAAGGAACATTTGCGCGAAATGGACGAACTGAAACAGTCGGTACAAAACGCTACTTTCGAGCAGAAAGACCCACTTTTGATTTACAAATTCGAATCGTATAACCTGTTCAAAACCATGCTCGACGAAATAACGCACGAGTTGATCGGCATGTTGATGAAAGCGCAGATACCTCTCCGAAACGAAAACGATGTGCGCCGTAGCGAACAGCGACGTACCGACATGAGCAAATTGCAAACACGACGTGAAGATTTGGCGGCTGCAGGTGGCTCCGACGAACAGCGTTCCACCGCTCCGATCAAAGTCGAAAAACGTCCGGGACGCAATGACAAATGTCCGTGTGGCAGCGGTAAAAAATACAAAAACTGTCACGGAAGACAGGAAGAACTCGAAAATAATTTTATGGAATAAATTTTTGTCTGTTTAATTATGTAATATTAAGGTGAAAATAAGTCAGACAGTCAAAACAACGCTCGGGATTGCATCTCTGTTTATTTTCGGATTGTTGTTCGGAAAATTGCTCGATTTGACAAATACTAAGGATCTTGCCGAACAAAGCCGCACTTTGTTTGGCAAAGGACTCGAAGCGGCGGAAAAAGGTAATTACAGAGAATCTGTTGAAATTTTATCGAAATCGATAAAACTTGATTCAACTAATATTGAAGCCCGTAACTGTCTGGGAAAAACTTTGTTGCGTATGGAAAAATATGCTGAGGCTATCGAAAGGCTAAATGTAACAACTGTCGATGCCAAAACGCTGACAATCAGAGGCGACGCTTATTTTGCTCTCGAAAACTACAGCGCCGCTTTCGCCGATTATTCTGAATCGTTGAAAATTTCGCCCAATGCCTCTGCTTATGCCGGTTTGGGAAATGTATTCGTGAAAATGAACAACATCCCCGAAGGTATTAACAATTACACAAAAGCCATCGAACTGAAATCCGATTGCGCTGATTATTACTTCGTCAGAGGAAAAACCTTCAATCGGCAAGGAAAATACGAGGAAGCAATCAACGACTTCAACATAGCGCTCAAAATCGAACCGGATAATGCCGTGTATAAACAAAACAAAGAGTTCACCGAAAAAATTTTAACATACTGATTTTTACATTTTTTTTGACACAGTTA
>JAITKY010000062.1 GCA_031278135.1 Prevotellaceae bacterium
TCTCTCTCTCTCTCTCTCTCTCTCTCTCTCTCTCTGCAAAAATCAAACCAAACCGAGTGATTCCTCGATTCATTTGACAATTATTTGTGAAAAAAAGTTTCATATCTATTCTATATCAATTTTTAAAAAATCATTATTTATTTCACAGTGCAAATGTAGTAAAAAAAAATTAATCGAACATTTTTTTTGTGCAATTGAGGAAATATTTTTTAATTTATGTAACTTATAGTCTGTTTATCAAATATTTAAAATTCAAAAAAATATTTCTCAACCGCTAATATTTTACCCTCATTTTAGCGTGTTTTATCGTCGGAAGACACACAATTATTCCTTCCGGATGGCGGAAACTGTAACTCAACATTACTTCGGTGAGAGGCATGGAATAAACTTCCCCTTCGTTCACAATTGACTGACGTATGTACTGTTTTTGTGTCATTACACGACATGCAACAAAAATATTCCACACAAAAAGCAAAAAAAAATCTTATTTTCATCTCAATTTTTGTAAAACATAATGTAAAAATAATTCAAATATCAATTAATACTGCCCAATACGGTTATTTTTTCTATATATTTATTTTTTAACCAATTACAAATAGAAAATTAGCGTCTGTCCTGACATTTTCAGCAAAAAATCGGGATCTTCAGGAGCGTCGAAAAAACTTTTTTTGTGGTATTAGTTTTCTTTACTACTTTTGTACTCCAAAAAATATGAATTATTAATTATTAATAGTATTAATTACAGAAAATAGAAAGAAACATAAAATGAAACAGCGTTTATGGACAGAAAATTTAACAGTAAAATATCCGAGTGGACGGAGAGGCGTGATATACAGGTTGTTTAAACAGTATGTACGGCTTGTACATTCGGTATATTATCGGCGAGTTTATTTTCTTGGCAGAGAAAACATGCCCGAAAATGCGCCCTTAATGGTTGTGTCCGACCATCAGAACAGTTTGAACGATGCTTTGGCATTAGTATTTGCAATCAATGCACGCGACAGGCGGAAAATCAGAGCGATTGCACGTGCCGATGCGTTTGATTTTCCCGTTTTCGGAACGATATTTCGAGGACTTGGGATTATGCCGGCATTTCGTTTGATGTATCAGGGAATAGGAAGTATGGCAAACAACGGCGATACTTTTCTGAAAACATATTACGAATTGCTTAACAACGGAACCGTCATTATCTATCCCGAAGCTGGACATCAGGATAAAAGATGGTTAGGTAAATTTTCGTACGGATATCTGCGTATTGCGTTCGAGGCTGCCGAAAAAGGCAATTTCGAAAAAGAAGTGTTCGTCATGCCTTCGTGCAACCACTATTCGGACTATATCAACATACGCGAAGATATACTGATCAAATTTGGGAAACCCATTTCGTTAAAACCTTATTATGAACTGTATAAGGAAAAACACAGGACTGCGCAGCGTGAGGTGAACGAACTTGTACGGAACAGCGTCGCCGAATTGATGCTCAACATCACCGATTTGGATAATTATGATGCAATCGATTTTCTCCGTAATACTTACGGAATCAAATATGCCAAAGATAACGGCTTCAATCCATGCAAACTGCCCGAAAAATTATTGGCAGATAAACAGTTTGTCAAACATTTGGATACATTGAAAACATCGGAATACGAAAACGAAATACAGCAGGTTTACGACGATGCCGTTTTCCTGAACGACAAGATCCGGGAACTGAAAATCAGCGATAAATCTTTTGAACGGAAACCCATGTTTATCCGGAATATCTTCGGTACGTTATGTTTTGCGATACTGTTCCCGCTTTATATTGCAGCGCTTATATCCACTTCATTAGTCATTTATCCGCCAAAACTGATAAACAGGAGAATCAAAGATATAATGTTGCACGGAACTATTACGCTTATACTTAGCACTATTGTCCTGATTCCATTACTGAATATCATCGTCTTTTTTGTTGCATGGGCAATTGCCGATTCGGCGCTGATTGCTTTGGCTTACCTCGTTTGTTTACCATTTTTATACATATTTGTTATAACTTACGAAAAAGCATGGAAACGCCATAAAAGCCGCATCAGATTCTGTAATCTGCTGAAAAAAGATAAATTGACGGAATTAACCGGCATCAGAACACATATTCACGAAAACTTGGATAAATTATTGAAATTAAAAAGAGAACAAAACTGAAAGTATAGATGAAACGAAGAGTTGTAATCACAGGTATGGGAATTTATTCCTGTCTGGGAAAAAATCTTGAAGAAGTATGTAAATCGCTTTACGAAGGAAAATCGGGGATTGTTTTCGATTCTTCGCGTAAAGAACTCGGATTCCGTTCGGGATTGACCGTCCGTCTGGAAACTCCTAATTTGAAAGGCGTTCTTAGCCGCAATCAGCGTGTGTATATGGCTGAACAGTGTAATTATGCGTATCTTGCAACAGACGAAGCACTGAAAAATGCAAAGATCGACGCCGACTATCTTGCCGCTCACGAAGTCGGATTGCTGTATGGAAACGACAGCAGTGCCGACGCTGTTATGAAAAGTATCGACACGATGCGCGAAAAGAAAGATACGGCAATGATTGGTTCGGGTGCAATATTTCAATCAATGAATTCGACCGTCACCATGAATCTTTCGTGTATTTTCAAACTGAAAGGAATCAGTCTGACGATTTCGGGAGCCTGCGCAAGCGGGTCGCACTCAATCGGACTTGGACGGATGCTGATTCAAGCAGGATTGCAGGAATGTGTGGTATGCGGTGGAGCACAGGAAGTAAATCCTTATTCGATAGGCAGTTTCGACGGGATCAACGCATTTTCGATACGCGAGAATGAACCGGAAAAGGCTTCGCGTCCATTCGACAGAGACAGAGATGGTTTAGTGCCAGGCGGCGGAGCGGCGACAGTGATCATCGAAAGTTACGAGTCGGCAGTGCAACGCGGCGCTCCGATTCTGGCCGAAATTACGGGCTACGGATTTTCGTCAAACGGCGACCATATTTCGGTTCCCAACGTTGACGGACCAAGCCGTTCGTTGCAAATGGCAATCAACGAAGCCGGAATCGACATCCGCACAATAGGATACGTCAATGCTCATGCAACATCGACGCCCGTCGGCGATGCCAATGAAGCTAAAGCGATTGCAAACGTTTTCGGTAACCATAAACCGGAAATCACTTCTACTAAATCGATGACCGGACATGAAATGTGGATGGCTGGAGCAAGCGAAATCATCTATTCGACGCTGATGATGCAAAACGGATTTATCGCTCCGAATCTAAATTTCGAAAATCCCGACAACGATTCGGTGAAACTGAATATTCCCGCTGTGAGAGTAAATAAATTTTTCGATACCTTCCTGTCAAATTCGTTCGGATTTGGAGGGACTAATTCGACACTGGTAGTAAAAAATATAAAATAATATAAAGCATCGACAATCAATGGATAAAATAAAACTAATCAACAAAGTAAACGAAGCGTTAGCCGAAGAATTTGAAATCGAAGTATCGACACTCGTCCCCGACGCAAAAATTAAAGATACTCTGGATATTGACAGTTTGGGACTTGTGGATATGGTGGCTCTTGTGGAAAGTTTGTTCGGAGTCAAAATACAGGCGCATGAAATACCAAGTATTCTGACTTTCGAAAATCTGTATGATTATATTGATAGAAATATAAAAAAATACGTATAAAATTGTGTGGAC
>JAITKY010000063.1 GCA_031278135.1 Prevotellaceae bacterium
TTCTCTGAAAAATTTTTAAAACTCGTGATTTCAGAGAAAGAAGAATACTATTTAGCAAATCAAAACAGGAGGATACTAAAAACAGGAAAAAATTATAATAAAAATTTTGTAAATTAAACCCTAACTCCGCCATATTTATCCCGTCTATGATTGTAATAGTTTGATAAACAATAGCATGTTAAATTTTATAAGCTACCTAATTAGGTAGTCTATAAAATTCTCATAATAATTTAAATATTAATGTTTTATATAAAATAGCTACCTGACTTTTGCGGGGTTAGGGTTCAAATAGATACTCTTTCATCTTCCGACTTGTTTTAAATTTTGGCACAAAAAAATCAAAAATAAAACTTTGCAAAAAAAGTATTAATTTTACGCCCTGAAATTTTTAATAAAATAGACAATGGCGATTAGATTTTCTTTTTTTAAAATGCCTCAACACAAGCGGTTTGAATACATGCCGAGGATATGGGATCCCGCAAAAGAAGAGAGGGAAGAACGAATAAAACAAATCCGGAAAGAATTAGGAATTATCGACAATACTTCCGACGGGAAACCTTATGTCCCGAATATAAAAGGCAGTTTCCGGAAAGAATACGAGCAGAACATGAAAGGTAAACCCCAAATCGGATACAGTGATAAAATCCGGTCGTACATCATTATCGGTACGATATTGTTGCTGAGTATCATATTCTTCTATTTCATAAAGATATATCCTTATTTGTTTCCGGACGAAGGACAAAATAATAACAACAAGTACATTGATAATACTGAAATATACGAATGATAAGATTATTACCCGATAATGTCGCCAATCAGATCGCTGCGGGCGAAGTCGTACAACGACCGGCATCAGTTGTTAAAGAATTGATGGAGAATGCCGTCGATGCGGGAGCCACGCAAGTAAACCTCATAATCAAAGATGCCGGACGCACGCTTATACAGGTTGCCGACAACGGTTCCGGCATGTCCGACACCGATGCGCGTATGGCGTTCGAACGTCATGCAACCTCAAAAATCGCCGATATCGGAGATTTGGATTCTATCAAAACCTTCGGTTTCAGGGGTGAGGCACTGGCTTCGATTGCTGCCGTCGCAGAAGTCGAACTGAAAACAAGACTGAAAACCGACGATTTGGGAGTTCGTTTGCTGATATCCGCGTCCAAAATTCTTTCGAGCGAGCCGGTGCAATGTGCTTCCGGTTCCAGTTTTTCGGTCAAAAATCTTTTTTACAACATTCCGGCACGTCGAAAATTCCTCAAGACCGACGCATCGGAATTGAAACAGATAATCAATGAATTTCAGAGAGTTGCCATTTGCAATCCCAATGTAGAATTTATTTTTCACAACAACGGTACACAGTTGTACAATTTGCCGGCGGGCAATTTGAAACAACGGCTTACGGGTATATTTGGTAAAAATATCGCGGGGTCGCTTATTGACGTAAATATCGAAACATCAATAGTTAAAGTCACCGGTTTCATCGGGAGAGCCGACAAAGCAAAAAAAACTTCGAGCGAACAGTTTTTCTTTGTCAATAACCGTTTTTTTCGGAATCCGTATCTTCAGAAAGCGGTGTATAAAGCATACGAACAGTTACTTCCGTCCGATATGCATCCTTCGTTTTTTCTGTTTCTCGATGTCAATCCTGCCGATATCGATATCAATATTCATCCGCAAAAAACAGAAGTGAAATTCGAAAACGAACAGGCTATATGGCAAATTTTAAACGCTGTAGTACGTGAATCGCTGTCGAAATACGCCGTCACTCCTTCGATAATTTTCGACATGGAAGGTGCGCCCGACATTCCTGTTTTGGAACGTAACACACGAGTCGCTAAGCCTGAAATAACCATCGACGACAAATATAATCCGTTCAAGACGACTGTAAACCCTGTGCATCGAAAAAATGAGCAGTTCGACGGTTGGGAACAGTTTTACAACGATTTCAATAAACAGGCGGGAACATTTGATGTTTCGACATTGAACGTCGAACCCAAATCCGAATCCAAACCCGAACAAAAAAACGTCTTCGAAAACGATACGCAAAAAAAACGGTTTCTACAGATAAAAGACAAATATATAGCCACTCCCGTCAAGTCGGGACTGATGTTTATAGACATTTGCAGAGCGCATCAGCGAATTTTATTCGAGGAGTTTGTCCGGCTGTTTCAGACCGGGTCGGTTATAAGTTCTCAAAAACAGTTGTTTCCCGAAACTGTCGAACTGTCGCCTTCCGACTGTATGCTTATTCAGAGTGTCTGGAGCGATTTGGAAAACATGGGATTCGATATTCACAGTTTCGACAACAGCATCGTGTTCCATGCCTTTCCCGCCGGACTTGAAAAGGCTAATGCAAAGAATATTATCGACGAAATTCTTCGCAATATTAAAGACGATTACAACAGTTCGACTTGGGATACTCACGAAAAATTAGCCCTGTCGCTGGCAAAATCGGAATCGGTCAAACGATGTGGATTCCTCACCGACATCGAAATGGAATATCTTGTCAACAGGTTGTTTGCGTGCCAAATGCCGGATATCAATGCCGAAGGAAAACCAACAATATCCATAGTCGAAATCGAAAATTTTTTCCAAAATTAATAATATGAAATGACTATGACAAAGAAAATTAAGAAGACTCAATCGACACATATCCCCGGCGAACATTGAGTGCATTCCAAAATGTCGCATTACCTGTTAATCGACCTGTCCGGATGAGCATACTCATAAATGAAGCAGATATTATGGAAATAACCTATATTATAGTTAAATCTGTTTCCGAACACAAAAATATCAGACGGCAAAAATCATCTAAAGTTTCTTAATTTTCAATTTACCATTGACAAAAGATGCGATAATAGGCGCTTTACCGGTTGTTTCGAGCAAGACATTTCCGTCTTTTTCGAACCGGACAAACTGTATCTGTCCGTTTTTCATTTCGCCCGATACTCTTACGCCGTTTATTGCCGGAAGATTGTAGAATGCAATGTCGGCAAAAGCTTTAGGTACAGCGGGAAATACTTTAATATCATTGTCTACCGATTGCAACACCATCGAAACGGGAATCATCGTAAACGAAGCGTAGCTTGTCAGAAAATAATAAAACATCCTGTTCTGTTCGCACATAGCCGTCCCCGACGGGTCGAGTTGTGTGAGACAGTAATTTGATTTTTCGTAAGCCTCTT
>JAITKY010000071.1 GCA_031278135.1 Prevotellaceae bacterium
TCTCTCTCTCTCTCTCTCTCTCTCTCTCTCTCTCTCTCTCTCTCTCTCTCTCTCTCTCTCTCTCTCTCTCTCTCTCTCTCTCTCTCTCTCTCTCTCTCTCTCTCTCTCTCTCTCTCTAACAAAATAGTTGAATTATCCAACAAAAATCTGTCGAAAAATCCTGAAATGTCGTATATATTATCTACCTTTTTTAACATAGTTTTAAATTATACATCTATTTTGTTAAATTATATTATTCAAAAACGGCGCAAAAGTAGAACATATCTTTAAACTGTGCAAATTTTTTCATTCCCTTTTTCTCGATAACACAGTCAACAGCACAAAGCAAATAAAATGATTTTATTGATTACACTGTTGAACAAGTCCCGTGATTCGGTAAACATCAAACGTTTACGACGCTCGATTGAAATCGTAATCTGCAAAAAAAACAGATCGTTTCAATATTATATATTACCTTTGAAGCCTATTTTGCAATATGGGAGATATTAAAATATTGTTTATGAGATTTTTTAGAGTGTCGTTATTTCTGACGACAATAATGTTCGCTGTTTCGGGAAACAGAATATTAGCAAATGATTCCATCAGAGTCGGACTTGTCATGAGCGGAGGCGGAGCTAAGGGACTTTTTCATATCGGAGTTTTGAAAGCATTGGAAGAAAATGATATACCTGTCGATTATGTATGCGGGACGTCTATGGGCGCCATCGTAGCAGGCATGTACTCAATGGGATATTCGCCCGATGAAATGATAGATTATTTTTCTTCGCAAAGTTTCGACGATTTACTAAATGGAACTATCCCGACAAAATATCGGTTTTTTTCGCAGGAGATGGACGAAACACCGGAAGCATTATACATGAATTTCGATTTCAAACGGAAAGAACTGAAACCAATTTTGCCGACAAATTTAATTCCTCCATACAGAATGGATTTAGAATTTATGCGATTAACGTCAGCTGCGACAGCCGTCTGCAAAAACAACTTCGACAGTTTGATGACCCCATTCAGGTGCGTAGCTTCCGACATTAACTCTCATAAGCCATACATAATGAGAACAGGGAATCTCGGAACAGCAATCAGAGCTTCGATGTCATACCCATTTGTATTTAAACCTGTTTTGATAGATTCGACACTGCTTTTCGACGGAGGTGTATATAACAATTTCCCATGGGATGTGATGTACGACGATTTCAAACCGGATGTAATTATCGGAAGTATCTGCACCTCAAAGATCGAACCTCCCACCGAATCGGATATTATATCCCAAATATCTAATATGCTGACAACAGAAACAAATTACACCCTCCCCGATTCGGCAGGTATACTGATAGAACAGAGTTTTCCCAAAGTAAAATTTCTTGATTTCTGGAAAATACACGAATTAGTCGATTCGGGTTACATCGCGGCAACAAAAAAGATTGACGAAATTCGGGAAAAAATACCGGTCAAAAGACGGGCGACGGAAGTTGCCGCTAAAAGAACGCGATTCAAATCGAAATGCTTCGTTCTGAAATACGAAGGAGCAAGAGTGAAAGGAGGTTCCGAAGAACAAAATATCACCATTCAACGTCTGATGACCAAAGGATCGAGAAGCGCATATACACATGATCAGTTAGAATCCCGATTTTACAGTATTATAGCATTCAATCTGGTCAATTCGTTTTACCCGACTGCCGAATACGACTCTGAAAAACGGGTATACAGACCTGATTTCAGAATTACTCCTTCGCCAATATTTAAACTTTCGGTAGGAGGAAATATCTCTTCATCTTCCGTAAACATGTTTTATACGGGCATCGAGACAATGCGATGGAAAAAAAACCTGACGCGTTTCAGAGTAACTTTAAGCATCGGCAAACAATATTCTTCAGTACAGATTGGCGCGCGACAAGATTATCCACTGTCGTTTCCATTATTTACGGAAGCCTATGTAACCATTTCGGCATTCGACTTCTATAAAGGCAGTCAGGACATCCTTCACGATAACATCCGACCCGTATTTTTGAAAGAATATGACAGATTCTTCACGGCAAACATAGGAAGAGGACTGACCAAAAATTCAAAACTTAAATTTGGTTTTACTTCCGGATTTCAAAACGTCCATTATTCCAAAAACGTTTTTTTTAAATCGACGGATACTCTGAACAAATCAAATTTCCCGTTTCTATCATTTCACATTCTAATTGACAAAAACACATATAATTATAAACAGTATCCAACATCAGGACATTACCTTAAAATTTCGCTGAACGGAGTTTGGGGACAGGAAAGCTACAAAGAAGCTTCAAAACCGCTTCCTGTAAAACAGGCACACAACTGGGGGTCTGCCGGACTGATAAGCGACTATTATTTCAATATCAACAAATATCTCTCAATAGGCGCCTATATGGAATTTATGGTCTCCGGCAAATTCGCGTTTTTCGACTATTATCCTACCATCGACATGTTACCGGTTTTTCAGCCCACGCCACACAGTAAAACCTTTTTGCTGGAAAATTACAGAGCAAGCACTTTTCTCGCCCTTGGAGTTAAACCGATTATCAAAATCGGCAAATCCCTTTCCATGCAGTCGGACGGATACATCTTTCAGCCATATAAACGACTGACGACAAATATGACTTACGACAAGTTTCCAAAACCGCTATTTATGGCTTCGACGGCTGTTATATGGCATTCCCCGATAGGTCCGCTGAGCGTATCGCTGAATTATTACGAACGGAATTATGACCGTCTGTATTTTCTTGTCAATTTCGGGTATATAATATTTAACAAAAAGGGAATTAAGTATTGACGTTTCCCTTTTCCGTTCATTCTGCTAATTTCTGTTCATTCTGCAAATTCCGATCGAGATAGTACAGTATTCTGTACATTCTATCATTGTTTATTTATTTAAACATTCTTGTTTTCAATAAAAAAAACAGAGCGAAAGCAGTAAATAGCCCTGCTGATTTACTGCTTTCGCTCGCGCGTTTTTATCATTTCAACTTCAAAATAACGACAGCGTAATCTGCGTCGAGTCAGGAGTTCTGAATCTCTATCGAGGTTTTAGAAGGACGGTGGGAGTACGAATGTTTCTATCGACATGAATACCATGACGAACAAACGCATACGGTAAAAGACAGGACAAAATTGTCGTCCTGACATCTGCCGTATACGCTTGTTACAATACGCATTCGAGAATCATATTCATGAGCCATTGAGGCTGATATACACCCAGGAAAAAGAAAATTGCAAGGAAAACGAATTGAATCCACAAAATCAAATTATTGTCAATGTTTGCGGGAACAATATTGTCAGGTTTTTCGCCATACAGGATTTTAAGCAGTTTGCCGCAAAAAAAATAGAGAATTATACAAATCAAAAAAATCAATAAAATCAAAAAGATAATCCTGTTACTCAAACTCGAAAACAGATACATTTCCGACACGAACAATGCCGACGGAGGAATAGCCGTCAATCCCAATAAACAGAGAATCAGTATAAGCGAACCTTTGGGCGAGATTTGCCAGTATCCTCCGAGATTTTCAAGACGGTAGCTTCCATAAGTTTTTCCAATAACCGACAGACGCATGAATGCGGTTGATTTTACTAACGAATGTCCAAGCAGATGAAAAACAGCATAAACAAGTCCGGTTTTACCCGTAGAAAGTATCAACAGCGCAATACCCATATTTTCGACGGTGGAATAAGCAAGTATTCGTTTACAATGCTTGATTTGAGAGATATATACTGCCGCCACGAACACGCTGACAAAACCGGCGACAAACATTACATTCTGAGCCCATGAAAAAACCGGAGAATCGATCAACAGTTTGTATATCCTGAATATCGAGACAAATCCCAGATTCGCCATTGCCGTAGAAAAAAAAGCGCTCACAGGCGTCGGTGTAACATGATTAGCGTCGATGCCTATCGGATAAAGCGGAAAATATTCCATTTTACAACTGTAACCCGTCAAAACCAGCACAAA
>JAITKY010000162.1 GCA_031278135.1 Prevotellaceae bacterium
GATATACCAAAATAATGTAATAAAAAATATTTTGCTGAAAATTATAGATAAGTTATAATAAGATAGTTACAATTTTAAAAAGTGTCAAAAATATGTTGTCAAACATATTTTTTTCTAAACATTTTTTGTCATTTTTAACGTCAAAAAAAAATTTTTTCATCAAAAAATGCGTTTTTCAAACATATTTTTCAGTTTTTTATATCAATACGTTTCTCTCTGCATAAACTTTACTTTTGCTCCAATACCTATACATTCGATTTTGGCGTTTCCATATAGATTTACCGACACATCAGCGCCTCCGGAAACAGCAACAACCAATTCCGTATCATCAAAAGCGTCAACGGTTACTATTGAATGTTCCGAAACATTGATAGACGCTTTTGACGTATGCCGCACAAATACCTGTGCCACCGTATATTTATCGTACTCCAGAAAAGCGCGGCAATCGCCATTTAACACTATTTTCCGAATGTTTGTTACCATAACTTTGTCGTCAATAAAAATTCCGTAAGGTTCGCAAATTCCTTTAAATTCTTTTCTTAAAAAAGCAAGAGTAGGATAGTCGGAAGATATGCAAAAATCAATGCCTTTCATGTACATTCTGGCGAGGGTTTCGATACTCATTTCTTGTTTAAATTTTGATTCCCAAGTTGCACATAAACCCTTGCTGACTGCATCCTCTTTTAATGTTTGTATCACTTCTTTATTCATATTATTAACCTCCTATTCCTTGTGATAATAACGAAACATTGTTTTTCATTTCGTTTAATACCAGATATATGCCTTCCAAATGTCGATTATAGCGTGTATTTGTTGCAATTTCTGCTTGCCAAATCAGCGATTGCCGCATGAGCGCCATCATCTCAGATTGATTAATTACAACCGCATTAATTCTTCCTGCTACTACCGAACCCGTCTCTTCGCTCAATCCCTGTAAAGCGCCAACAAGCGGGTCTGCTACAGTTTCACTCCCTATATCCTTTATCCAATCGCCGACAGCGTCTAATGCGGCTGTCGTTGCCGCGCCGGCGGCATTCACCATATTTTCAAAATCGCGCCGTTCTTTATCCGATAAAGTTCCATCTTTCATAGATTCGCCCAAATATTCTACTGCATCATTAATGGCTTTCGCCAAAAACTGCCTTTTGATGGCCTCCACAACTGCTTTTTTCATCACATTTTTAGTGACTTCTCCAAGAGCCACAGCCGCATCTTCGCCTTTTACATAAGCCTCTACCAAAGCGTCGGCAAACTCGTCAATTGCCGATTTTACATCCGTACCGGCAAGGGTTTCAACCATTGAACGCTCCATATCTTCGAGCTGCGTATTAATATCATTGATTTTTTCTTCCCAATCACGAATTTTATCGTAATCTGTTTTTTTCTTCTCGTTTTCGGCGGCAATTTGTTGATTTAACATTTCTTGCTGCTCTTTGAGATTCTCGCGTTGAGCATTGTAGATGTCGAATATATCCCCTCCTTGTTGAGTTTTTTCGAGGGCGTATTGTAAATCTTTTATTTCCTGTGTTAGGCGCGCATATTCTGAGAATTGCCACGAGGATAGCGCTACTTGTCTTTGTTGTTCCAAAGCATTTATTTGCTGATTGATACTATCAATTCTTTGTTTATGCGCTTCACGTTCTTCATCCGAAAATTCCCAATATGTACGATTTGCTGCATTCGACAAGCGGTCAAACGCATTAGACAACCCATCAATGCTGGCTTGGATATTTTGTATTCGTTCTTCGATTTCCTCATCTTTATTGAACAAAGAGGCAATCCATTGAATTGCTTGCAATGCAATGCTTATGATAGTCAAAATTACTGATGCTTTTTCAGCCGATTTAATTGCCGCAGCCATAGCGATACCCGCCATTACAATGCCCTGAAGAGTATTGATTATTGCCTTGCCCGAATCTCCTATCACATTCGACAAAACACTGCAATTATCTATTGCATCATTCACGAAATCAAATGTTCCTTCGGTAGCTTTCGCTAAATTATTCCAATCGCGTTTAATTTCGGCGCTACTTTTTTTCGAACCGTCTCTCGATGTTTGAAATACGGATGTAAGCGCCTTGCCCAGAGCCTTAAATGGATTCACGTCTAAAATCTTTTTCTTGGCTTCATCGAGTTTGTCAAGGACAGCTTTCATGTCCGCAGGATTGAGTTTCAAGTCGGCAGAGGACATTTTTTGTTGAATTTCTTGTATCAGCTTATCTATTTCTTCCACAGAGAGTTCGTCCAAATCTGAAAACAGATTCTTCCAACTGTCGGTTTGCATAAGCATTTGAGCGTTAAGCGTCGAAAGCGCTTCGTTCTCGCCTCTGTTTATTTCGTTCAAAACGGCAGTATTTCCCTGACGTATAGCCTCTAATCGTAATAATTCGTATTCGTCCCGAATCTCTTTTTGTTTTTGCTCAAATGTGCGATAGTCATTTAATACGCGTTGCTGGAGTTCTTGTTCAAGCTCTCTCCGTTCTTCTGATATAAACAATGCTCCTTCAGCTTTTTCATCTTCGCCAACCAATCCCGAACTGTTTCCATTTGCCATTTTCGCTTCTTCATCGTTGATAATTTTAATTTTTTCAGCAAGAGTAGCAGCGCGTTCAATTGCCCGATTGATGCTTTCTTTAAAGGTATCCATTGCCGATTTTGCGCCGACGACTTCATTGTATTGCGCCGAAACAGTGATAAGGAAATTCGTTTCACCTTCAGTAATATTGCTCTTACCTTTTTTCGCGTTCAGTTCCGAAATTTGACGTTCCAGATATTCTTTATACGATTTACCATCTTTTAGCAAATCAACAAAGCGCGTGTCGGCGGTCTCTTTTCCCATTGCGCGAAGCCATTGAAAATACAGTTCATACTGAGACTTCTTGTATTCTATTTCGCCGTTAAACAACTTGTTTTCTTCTTGTGTATATTTTTGATTTTCAACGTTCCGCCGTTGTTGAAATAAATCTTTTTCGGCGCCGGATAACCCGCTTTTCCCAGCCTCTTTTCTTGCTTTTTCGAGTTCCCGCTCCTCTTTGTCAATATCTGCTAAATTGCGTTTATGCTGAATATTCAGGATAGCCTTTCTTTTTTCATACCCATCCTTCATGACGTCAATTCGAGCCTGCTCTAATTTCAATTCGGCTTGTAATTGTTTTTCGGCAAGTTGTGCAGTATTATCGCTTTTATTATCGCCTTTTTTATCCGGCAACTTAGCTTGTAATCCTTTGATTGTCTGTGATAATTGTACGTATTCTTTACTGTTGATTTTGACATTTTCGCGCTCTTCTTGCAACTGTTTGATACGTGTGTTTATGGCGGCTTCGGTATCTAAATTTGCTTCTTTCTCCGAAATAGTTGTTTTGACGTCGCCAAGTTGCTTTTGTAACTCACTTAATTTGCCAGCGTCGGCATTTCCGAGGGCTTTGATTTCGGACTGTGTGTCCTTTAACGCTTTATCCAACTCGGCTAACGACATTTTCGCATAATTCACCGATGCTGCCACAGCAGGAGATTTACCCCCGGCTTCGGAAAATTTTTTCATCGACGCAACGACGTCATTTGTTTTATTTTCTGCTTTCTGTCCGGATTCGACAATAGCAGTAAGGTATTTGGTAAGTTTTTTCTGAAATACATCCATGTCGTCATCACTTGCTTCGGATGCGGCTTTAACAGCTTTTGATATATTATTCAACGAAGCGCTAAATCCCTCTGCATAAGCATCTCCTGTGAGATTTTTTAACTTTTCAGCCGATTCCATAGCCATCGTTTCTATCTGGTCATAGATAACTTTATTCATCTTTTGTATCGAATCAATATCCACTGAGCGATCGCCGCCTCCGAAACCGCCTCCTCCTCTGCCAACAAACTTTTTTAAATTTTCACCACCCTTGATTAAGTCTTTCTTTGCTTTATCCTGTGCATCAGTTTGTTCCTGTTGTATTTTTTCTATATGTTTTGCCTTTATCCGGCTTGCTGCGCTTTCGTTAATCGCCGCCGTCAATTCAACATATTTTTTCTGCAAATCATCGACGGTAATTGATTCAGTTATGAGTTCTTTATTATACTCTTGCAATATTTTATTGAGTTTTTCCAAAGCGTCTTTATGTACCTTAGTTCCTTTATCGGTATTTTTCAACACATTTATTAAAATGTTGAGTAGCTCGATTTCCTTTTTGGTTGTGTCGTTAAATTCACCCATCGCGTCAGTCGCTTCATCATTTTTCTTTCCAAATAACGAAAATGCTGCAACAGCCAGACCGATTACGGAAATAAGCGTCATCATCGGGTTTGCCATCATGGTTGCCCAAAGAGCCTTTAATTTCGCCGTAAGCGTTGTTGTTACTTTACTCAAAAGACTTTTTTTAACAATTTGCGTATCCGTAGTTGTATTGTCCACAACATTTGCGGCAGTTCCTTGCTTTGTGGCTGCGGTTTCGAGCGCTTTCTTTTTGATGTAGAAATCGGATTGTGCCGCTAATGCTGCTTTTCGCATGATGCCTTCCTGCTCAACAGCATTTAAATACTTTTTCTCGGCGATTTGAATTTTCGTCGCATCTCCCGAAGCTTTTGCGTACCAAAGTTCGAGACGTGCAGATTCAGCGGCTGCCCTTGCCGACAAAGCTTTTGCTTTTGCCGCTTCAACGGCGGCGGCGGCGGTTTTTACTTCGGTGCGCATCAGATTCAATGACGCCGCCTGATTTTGTGTTTTTGCATTCACTTCCTGTATCAATGCAGCCCGATATACGGCGCTGTTTGACGAAAGGTTTGCTTTGCTAAGCGCTTCCCGTTGCTCGACTGTCAGTAATTCCAATGCAGCAACTAAATAACCTTCTTTGACGGCAGTTAATCCCATTGTCGAAAGAATTTCCTGTTGTTGTACAGTCAAAAGTCCCTGTATAACGCCAATTTTTAACGATTTTACCAGATTTTCTTTTTCTTCGACCGTAAGTTTGGCTTCTAATGCAGCAACTTCGGCAGTATGCGCATTAACGCTTAAACTGCTTTGCGCAAGTTCTTTACCCGAAAGTATCGTCGTTTTTTGTTGCAATGCTACTTTTGCCGCCCTCACAGCATTATCAATGAGGGCAACGCCTGTATATCCTTTTGTTACAAGAGTATTTGCGACTATTGCCGCTTTGACGGTCCCGTAACCGATTGCGACGGCTTTCAAAGTTCGCAAAATTGCATCCAAATTTTCGACTAAATAAGTCGCTCCGGTAATTGCCCCTGCAAAAAGATTTTCATTATCCTGCCCTAATTTATTTAAAGCCATATCCCAAGCATCGCCAAGGTTGGCAATCATACCCGTGAGCGAGGCTGATTGCTTCTCCATGAGATTAAAAAATTGTCCTCCGGCGGTTGTCATTTTATTGATGACTTTTTCGACGTCTGCAAATCCTATTTTACCCGCTGAAACCATTTCGTTGATTTCTTCGGCAGTTTTTCCGTACATTGCCGCTAATTCATTAACTAACGGGATGCCTCTTCCCATAAATTGTCGCACGTCATTCGCGTAAAGCCGTCCCTGTACCATTGTTGTACCATACAGGTAAACAATGTCCTGCAAAGGAATCGATAGTCCGGATGCGACGTTTCCCAACTTAACGAGTGTTTCGTTTACTTTTTCGGCAGCCGTACCATAAGCAAGTAACTGTTTGGCGCTCGATGAGACGCCCATTAAATCGAACGGGGTTTTTGCAGCAGTATCGACCAATTGATTCATCAGGTTTTTCGCTTTCACCTGATTTCCAAGCATCGTTTCAAAAGCTATTTCTAATTGCTGGAATTGTCCACGTATCTGTACAATGCTGTTTACCAATGCCGCCATACCTCCGCCTACTAATGTTCCGATTATGTAGCTCGCCCCGTTTTGTGCAAAATTCAATATGGATTCTTCCATTGCCTCCGATTCCTCCGCTGTTGTCGCCGTCATATTTCGGATATGTTCTTCCATCGCCTCTGTTGACACAATGAAATCATCTATATCAAGTGTCGCTTGAAAGGCTAACCCGCCGTTTACATTTTCTGCCATTACTTATTCATTAATCCATTTATATAGTTTTTTATATCATCTTTGGTTGTCAATGTCTCTTCTTCTGCATTTTCCGCATCTTCAATACGAAGCGAATCGTGCAACATCAGTTCCACATTGAACCAACTAATCCCCCAAAGCAAATAATCGAATGTCCATCCGTAGCGTTCCAATATGGCGCTGAAACTGCCCCACGGGCTGTTCATTCCAACTACTCTATTCGACTTGCTTTGGGCAGGGTGATTCCCGCTCCCTGTATCAATCGAATAGAGTTTGTAAAACCCGCCGCATCCATCATTTGCGCTATGATTGTAACTAACTTTTGCAAGAGCGGAGTAGTCATATTATTTATGAGAAATCGCTGTAAACGCCTTGTTTCGGTGTTGTTTACTATTGTGGGATTATTGATGATGGCGACGGCTGCAATTTCTGCCATCGTTTCCCAAAATCGAAATACGTCTTTTTCGACTTTATCGGGATTTTCAATTTCGATTTGCAAATACAATTTTCGTAATATACAGATAGTGCCGCCATAAAGAGGTTTAATATGAAAATTTCGCATGTACGCCTCTTTTGTTTTTCCCAAATTGACGTCGACAATTTCTTTTATTTCGACGTCCCAATCTTTGGGAATCCTTTTGTCTCGCCACACTTTCACATGGTTAGGGAAATGCTTATTCCAAAAATATATCCATTTGGGCGGTTTCCTGACTGCTATTTTCAAAGGCGTTTGAAATTTTACCCCCAATTGTAGCAGCGCATTTATCGCTTGTTCCTCGATTTCTAACCGTTCTTCTCTTGTGAGTTCTTTATCCATGTCTGATTGTTTTATAAACGACATAAACTACTAATAATAAAACAGGTATGGCAATCCATGCCCATAATGTTTTTTTCTTTGTTTCCGTTATTTCAACCGTTTCAATTACACTATTATCATTCGCCTCAATTACGATTTCGCTCGTTGCCGTTTCGTTAGTGTCATTTTCAATTATCAATTCTTCGTTTTCCAATACCCGTAGCGTTCTCAGTTTTTCGACTTTTTTTATAACATATTGTTTTCCCGTAGAATCCGGGATTGAAAAGAAGGTTTCGTTTACCGTTTCATCAATAATTGTCGATGTTACATTAATTTCGGAAATCTTTGCCGTTTCCTGTTTTGTTTCAATTGTTTCAATTGTTTCCGAAACATGAACATCTTTTTTTATCTCCGTTTCAGAGAGTTGTTTTGTCGATTTACATCCAAATAACATGCACAACGACACTATTGCTCCAAAAATCCTTATTAACATATCTCAATCGTTACAAGGTTATACTTTTGCAATATTTCAACAAGTCGAGTTTCGTACCCTGTCGAATTGATTACTTTTCCAACCACCTTATTTTCACCAACGATAATACACCCTGATGAATCTTCGGCAGTATTTCCGCGATGGATTAATATTCCTTCGAAGCCGGGAACATCGATTAATCGCGGCAAAAGTCGTTTCTTTGATGGTGAAACATTAACGATAACAGAGTAAGTCCCTGTGGGAATTGCCGTTTGGCTCATTACCTTTATGTGTTTTATTTCGCTTAAAGGCATTGATTGCTTCAATCCTCTGTCGGTATCTTCTATTGTATCGCAGAAATAAACGTCGTCGACATATAATTTCCCGATAGTGTATGAAGGCTTCCGTGCGATTCGTTTAACTGTTAATTTCGCGATTTTCATCTTCTTTTTCCTTTAAAAAGCTTGATAATATTGGAATATATTTTAAAAATTCAATTGCAAGTAATTCATGTATCATACTGAAAAATTTGTCGTTAGGAAAAATCACCTGTAAATTTTCGACTATCGACAATCCTTCGATGTAAACTATACACCATACTTCAATCTTTATCACCGAAAGTGTTGCGTCCAATTCGATGCCCATTATCCGGCAAATAAAAAATGTTAATGCCATAATTGAGAGGTACACGCACATTTTAACTGCACTCCATCTCAATCTTTTGGATTTCACGCATATCGCGTGTGTTGTTTTCACAGATTTAATGAAACCCGTGACGAAATCGACGGTAAAAAGAATTGCAACCAATAGCAACAATCCATGTATTGGCTCAAAATACGTCATTCCCAATGTAATGACGAAAACTGCATACTTTACTATATTCATTATTTATTCCTTTTATATTTATTGCGTTTATAATAATCGAAATTATCTTTATCTGATTGAGTAATCGTGCTTTTAGGGGAGAAAAATTTGAATCCGCAATTATTCCCGTAACGGACTATTTTAACAATCGCTCGAAAAGGAAATGTCCGCTTCGAATCACAAACAACATCTTTCAACCGTTTACTTTCAGTAAAAAATGCAGAACGAGACGCTCCTTCGCCAAATGCTATTAATGTTCGTATCCCGTTTTCTGTTTGAATATCCGTTTTGACGCCCGTAAACACAACTACCTCATTTATAATACAGTCGATACTTGAATATTCGCAATCAAACAAGTCTTCATTACTGCGTTCAACATCAAAATCATCGAAATCAATTATATCCTTCATGAATTATCCGGCACATTATAAGTTTCACAATCGTCTTTTATTGAGGCGCGTAAATTTAACCTGTCCTGCAAAAACTCTTCATAAGGAGTTTTATAAGAATCGTCCAACAATCCAAGTTCTGCCGAACGATACTCGTTCATTAACTTCGATTCTATCGAAGGAGGATATTTTGCCCCCAGCAAAGTTGCAAAAATATTTGCTCGCGTTTTCGGATATTCAATACGTATCGAATCATATTGAAACATTATGC
The DNA here is from genome assembly GCA_031278135.1 of Prevotellaceae bacterium. Classification (GTDB taxonomy): domain Bacteria; phylum Bacteroidota; class Bacteroidia; order Bacteroidales; family UBA932; genus JAIRLF01. Next base: position 8,824 of record JAITKY010000162.1, read on the forward strand.
TTGTCTCCTTCGTTTTGCCCGTGACAACGATTATGTTGTCTTTGTCCTTTGTTACATTTACCTCTTTGATGTTGTGATTGTACAGAAATGTTCCCTGTCCATTTTTCAAATCAAAGAATACATCCGGTTTACTGTCCGCTAACAGCCCGATTTTTAATACATCTTCCATTGTTTAAACATTTATTAAATATATAATTACTATGCTCTTCCGAACACTTGATTATCCATCCGTATTCGGATGCGAACAAGTGTTTTATATCTGTCATATCAGAAATATCATGTTTTCTGGCAACAGAATTAAACTTTTTATAGAATCGGCTTAATATGCCTTTCCTAAGTAAAATTCCAAAATGATTTTGCTTAAAGCCCACATAATCAATTCCCCGTGCATCAACCGGAAAAATCTGCCAATTATGTTTTATTTCCAAATGCAGTTCAGCGCCCAAATAAAGCCCCATCATATCCAAATAATAACGAAGCGTTTCTTTGCTGTCGTTAAGTATTACCATATCATCCATATAACGGTAATAATATTTGATTTTCAACTCTTCTTTCGCAAAGTGGTCGAAATACGATAAATACAAATTTGCAAGATATTGACTTGTGAAATTTCCAATCGGTAATCCTTTCGGTTGATGATTGCTGTCTATAATTTTATCCAACAATCGTAACATTTTTTCATCGGCGATACGATAACGAATTATAGATTTTAAAACATTGTGATTTACATTGTCGTAAAACTTTACAATGTCGATTTTAAGACAATATTTTGTGCCTTTATTGTCGTTTATTAATGCCCTATGAATATCACCCATACATTTATGTATCCCGCGCCCTTTGACACAAGCATAAGTATTGTTGATAAATATTTTTGTCCACATTTCACCCAAAACGTTAATAACACAATGATGAATAATCCTGTCGGGGAAAAACGGAGCAATCATAATCACGCGTTCCTTTGGTTCGTAAATTATTTTAATACGATATTCGCTTGCTTGATAACTTTCACTTTCCAACATGTCATACAGTTTGAAAAGGTTACTTGTAGTTTCCTTATTAAATTGTTTCACCTCGTTTCTGTCTTGTTTCCCCCTTTGCGCATTATGCTGCGACCGTAATAAATTATCGGTATCGTAAACTAATGAATAAATATTTTTTAAACGTTTCATAACTAATGTTTTAATTAACAATTATGTGCCGTTGTTAAAACAGAGTGTTCAATGACTTACTAACACTGTGAAAACACATATTATTTTGCCGACTTTGCAGGAAAGTCGCTGTGAGGCAAGGTTGTAGCGGCTTTAAAATCTTTATTATTAAACAGTAACGGTAAAGGCGAAACCCAATGTTCGCATTCGAGTTCGACGACCGATTATTCGTATTGAGACAACCGAAACCCGCATTCGTCCCATTATTCGCATTCGCGGACAGCAGGCAACCCCAACCGCTACAACCCTATATTATAATTTCAAATATCCTTTTTGCGCATCGCGTACCGCGTTACGTATGCCGTCAAAAACGGCAAAGGCGAAACCCAATGCTCGCATACGAGTGCGACGACCGATTAGTCGTATTGAGACAACCGAAACCCGCAGTCGTCCCAGTACCCGCATGCGCGGACAGCAGGCAACCCCACCACCCAGTGTTAGAGGCGGAATCATCAATTGCCGTCCAAAAATAATCACATGCTCCTGTATTTGCGTTTCCTCCAACTTTTTCGGGAAATGAATATCCTTTTAATGAGTGCGTTAATTGCAAAATATAACCGTCGTTTCGGGGAATATTAGCAATTGCAACATAACCGTTAGGGATTGTTGTCGCAGCATCGGAATGCGATGTGAATTTTGTTATATCTTCGCAAAGATATATTGTTGATTTACCTGTATTTGTTGCTGAATCGTTATATGCAAGAACATCATCAGCCAACATCCACAGATATTCAAACGGGGCTTCAAGTCCACGATAGGATGTTAATTGAACAGTCTTGTCGCCTCCTGTCCACCCTTTAATGACGTACGAGACTTTGCCTGTGTTATTGCCCAAAACAGAAGTAACTCCGCATGGCATGAATGGTCTGTATCCCGCCCAAGTATTCCATTGACCGCCATCAACAACAGGTCCGCTTCCAAGCCCCCCCTGCCGAAAACCATCAGCGGTAAGTGTTTCCGTATAGGCGCTTTGACAATTCAACGAGGCATATTCGAGCCTTTGCAACCATGCAATTTCGTTATATACCCGATAAACGCCATGATGAGTTCCATTTTTGCACCATGTGCGCACTGTCGATTTCGGAATACTTGTGCGGGGCATACCAAGTTGTGAACGATAAGTACCATCATACGAGGCGTCAGAAGTTCCAGCGCCGCCGCGAAATTGTGCTGCATTGTTTTTGAGTACAATAAACCCGCTTTCGTCTCGCGCCAAATCGTTACCGTTCCAAGTAAGCCAACAACCGGATACGGCTGTACTTGTTGTTGAATCAACTGTAGCATACCAAGGCGATACTGTTAGTCGCGGCATCTCAATAAAACCCGGAAGAGGGTACTCGCTATATGCCCGTCGCCATTTTGTCCCTTCGATTTCAAACCGAAAGTAATACTTTGGCTTTTCGAGCATTACATTACCGTCGGTAGAATCAATTAAAGCGGTTGCCCCGCTTTCTTTCAATCGGCTGTCGTTCTGATGCAGGTAATATTTTACCGAGCCATCGGCGTTTTCGACAAGCCGGCGTAATTTTTTTTGAATCGGGCAGGTACGATGTAAATCCAGATTCCCAATTCTCGTAAGGAGATAATCGTTACTCGTAACGTCTCCTTCTATTCCGTACCACATATCGTAAGGGTACTGTGGTTTAGCGCTTCCGCTTGCAAATAATAGTGCCATTTTTCGCCTAATTTTTTTTGCAAAGATAATATAAATATGTTTATTGAACGTATATCTTGAGAAATCAATAACTTTTTTATAAACTTAAAAAATCGTCGCTGTCGAAATCGGAATAATTATCCACATACCAATTTACATAAGTACCACTTAAATTTGTTACAGGCATTGCCTCCAACCTAATTTTGCGATTATATAAATTCACGGCATTTTTGCTTCCCGTACCGTCGTATCCGGGAACAATAATCTTTGCATTTGCATTTTGTAACCTTATACGAATGGCTACATCACTTTTTGAAAATGATGTTGAAAATATTAGACAAATTACTCCATTATATTGCGAATCACAGGGTATATATATCGTTTTTTGTCCGTTTATAAAATTGCATTTCGCTATATAATTGAATCCGTTAGCAAAATTCAAAATTACGTCCTTGGTAAGCGTACCTAAGTCTACGTATGGATTTATGATAAATCCTTTTATAAACCCGCCGCTCCCATCAAGATATGTACCGCCTTCCTGTGTCTCCAATCTGTTATTTCTGAATACCCAGCCTGCTATATTCGCGTTCTCGGCTAATAACAGTTGTGTCGCCACGCTTTCAAATTGAGCGCCGAATGTGTTCCAATAATTCGTATTAGTCGGGACTTTATTTGTAAAACCATTTCCGGCGTCGACGCGGGCGACATAGTAATTTCCATTATATCGCAC
>JAITKY010000169.1 GCA_031278135.1 Prevotellaceae bacterium
GCAAATTAATTTTCAACAGAACACTGTTTCCATATCTATGACTTGCCATGGTTTAGCGTTTTTCCATTCGCCACGTGTAAAGTCGGGGATATCGACGGAGTTACTGCGATTCAGCACCGACCGTTCGCTCAGTTCCACGATACTCGACCATGCGGCGGCGTCGTACACATCCTGATCTAATGGCAAACCATTACGCAGACAGTATATTAGACGCCAGTCCATGATATAATCCATTCCTCCATGTCCGCCGACGGATTTTGCCTTTTCGCCGATGTATTTCGATAATGGATGTTCGTACTGTTCCATTATTGCCTTAAATTTTTCGGGTTTCAGAAATTCGTGGGCGTTAGGTTCGAGGGCGATTTTTTGTTCGGGATATTTGACAGCATAGCCTTTTGTTCCGCTGATTTTGTGGATACGGTCGTAAGGTCTCGGACTTGTTGTATCGTGTACTACGACAATGGTGTGACCTTTTACAGTACGTATCAGCGTCTGGCTCATATCGCCCAGTTTATACGTAGCTTTTGCTTCGGGCGAATCTTTTCCGAACGTATTTTCGGCGTAGAGCGTCAATCCGTACTGGTTTGACGACATCGAAGTAAGATATTCGAAACGGTCGCCGCGGTTGATACCCATGATTTGTGCCACAGGACCCAGCCCGTGCATTGGATACGGATTGCCGGTATGTTTTTTGCTATATTCCAGTCGCCACATATTGTGATAACCGTTTTTGCTATGTTTGAGGCTACGCAGGTCGTGGATATATGCTCCTTCGCCGTGATATATCTCTCCGAAAAGACCTTTACGCGCCATGTTTAGCGTTGTCAGTTCGAAAAAGTCGTAACAACAGTTTTCGAGCATCATGTAATGGCGTTGCGTTTCTTCGGCGGTATCGACCAGAGCCCAGCAGTCGTCCACAGTCAGAGCGGCAGGGATTTCCGAGACAGCGTGTTTACCGTGTTTCATTGCGTACAGCGAAATAGGGACATGCAGATGCCATGGTGTAGCGTTATAAATCAAGTCGATATCATCGCGTTCACACACTTTTTTCCAGTCTTCTTCTCCCGTGTAGGCTATCGCTTCGGGACGTCCGAGTTTTTTCAAAGTATTCTGACAACTTTTGATGCGGTTTTCATGCAAATCGCACAACACCACGATCTTTGTACCTTCGATGTGCGACAGTCTATTCACAGCGTCTGCTCCGCGTCCCAGTCCGATGACTGCAATACGCACTTCGGGAATTGGTTCGCAACGCAAACCCATCACCGATTTTCCTTTTTTCGATTGAGCGACAGGCGCCGCTGATGCTTCATTTTCTTTTGCCGGATTACTTCCGTATTGTGTCAATCCTGCATAACCTGATACGCCAAACGCTAACCCTCCATACAGGGTTTTCTTCAAAAAATTTCGACGATTCTCTTTCATTATAGATAAAATTAATTATTATTATTTTAACTTTTTTTAAAGTGCAAAGGTCAATATTTTTTTTCAATCTGCAAAATATTGTCCGCTTCAATCTGATTTTTTTTTGCTTTAATAAGTTATTTTTCTATTTCAACGGATTACTTTTCCTTGATGATAATTTTTTTCTCACCTTTGCACTTTGTAATTATAGAATATTTTAGATAAAAATAAAGGAAATGAGAAAAATTGTGTTTATTATTCAAATGTGTATGTGTGTTAATTTTGTTTATGCGATTAACGATGGCGTTATCAACGGGATTGTGATAGATTCGAAGAGCAAATCGGCTTTGGAATCGGCGACGGTAATGATTACGCAAAAGAACGATTCAACGATGGCGTCTCTTGGCGTAAATACCGATAAAAACGGTCGGTTTTCAGTCAAAAATATTCCCTATGGAGACTATATATTGGTTGTTTCGACAGTCGGATACAAAAATTTCGAACAGGAAATCTCCCTGACAGCAGACACGAAAACAATCAACCTGCGTCAAATATCGTTGACCGAAGAGTCGGAACTATTAGACGAAGTACAGGTTACCGCCATCGGTACTCAGATGAAAATCGATATCGACAAAAAAGTGTTCAATGTTGATCAGAACATTGCAACAGCGGGAGGGAATGCCAGCGAAGTGTTGAGCAACATTCCTTCGGTTGAAGTCAATACCGAAGGCGAAGTATCGCTACGTGGAAATTCGGCTGTAACGATATGGATAAACGGCAAAGCATCCGGACTTTCGGCTGACAACCGTGCGCAGATACTCGAACAGATGCCGGCCGAAAATATTGACAGAATTGAAGTAATTACCAATCCGTCGGCAAAATACAGTCCCGAAGGAACAGCCGGAATAATAAACATTATCCTGAAAGAAAACCGTCGTGCAGGATATTTCGGAAGCATACAGGCAGGAGTCAATTCCCGCGGAGGCTACAATGTCGGCGTCAACTACAACTGGAGCAACAAAAAGTTAGACGCTTACGCAAGTCTGAATCAAAGAAGCAGAGTGTTTACGGGAGGAAGTAATTCGTCGAGGCTGATAGGTGGAACTGATACATTTCTAAATCAAGTTGCCGACATCGACGGTCGTCACAATAACTTTTTCGGACGCGCCGGTTTGACATATCACCTCACTGCTAACGACCATTTTTCGTTGAGCGGCTTCAACATGTTCGGCGGCGGCAAAAATAACAATGTGACTGACTATACAAGCAATATTCCCGGCTCGTACACACAAAGCGAACGCCGTACTTCGTCGGACAACGACATGCTTGGAGGCAATGTACAATTCGGTTACAAACATGATTTCAGCAAAACAACCAATATCGATTTCACCGCTTCGTACAACAAATGGGGAATGGATGGCGAATCTGTTTACACTCAGTCGTCAACCTATGCAGACGGCTCTAAAACATCTTCGTACCAGCGCCAAACAAGCAACATGGGTCCTTATAATTTCGAATTTCAACTTGATTATATCAATACTTTCAACGAAAACAACAAATTGGAAGCCGGTTACAAAGGAACGCTCGGACGTGAAGACAGTCCTGTAGAAACATTTTCGGGAAGCGCAAAGGACAACGCCGTCGATACTCCCGAACTGTTCAACCGGTTTATTTACAATCAAGATGTGCAAGCATTATATTCGACATATACAGGACGTTTGGACAAATTCGGATATCAGCTCGGACTGCGCGGCGAATATTCGAATATCAAAACTCGATCTCTTGGATATGGCGAAACAAATGTCCCGTATCATTACAACGATTATTTCGACTTGTTTCCGAGCATTTTCCTGTCGTATGCGCTGCCAGATGGCAACGAATTACAGGTGAACTACACACGACGAATCTCTCGACCGCGAGGTCCACAGATTAATTCGTTCAAGAACATAACCGATTCAACAAATATTTCGTTCGGTAATCCCGATTTGTTTCCCGAATATTCAAATTCGTTCGAACTTAATTATATCAAGAATTGGAAAAATCACATTCTTTCTTTTTCGGGATACTATCGTTCCACTGACAATATCGTTCAACGAATCAGTTATATCGATGATAATATCATGAAAAGTACGTTCGAAAATGTTGCCGGGACATCGTCGGCTGGGACGGAGTTTGTTGTGAAAAACAAATTTGCAGAGTTCATCGATTTGACTACAACCGTCAATCTGTTCTATAATAAATTGGACGGATTTTCGTACGTCCCCGAAGGCGCTACGACACCTGTAACAGGAATTGCACAGGAAAACTTTTCGTGGGATGCCAAAATAATTGCAAGTTTTATGTTGCCGAAACTATTTTCGTTACAACTAACAGGCGATTATCGTGCAAAACAACTTATCGCTCAAGGATACAGGAAAGCGAACTATTCGTTAGACGCAGGAATACGTCGAGTGTTCGGGAAAATCAGTGCAAGCATCAATGCCCGTGACATTTTCAACTCCCGAAAATGGCACACTGTAACTTCGGGTCAGGGTTTTTCGCAGGATTCCGAAAACTGGCGAGGTGGTCGTTTCGTTGGTTTGACCGTAACGTACAATTTCGGAAACATGAGACCTCAACGACAGGAACAAAAATCCGACCGAGACAACTCCGGAAGCGGATACGAGGTCGAAGGGGATTTTTGATTTACGTTTTACGTTTTACGTTTTATCCACAGATTTTCACAGATTTTCACAGATTTGATTCATCTGTGTAAATCTGTGTAAATCTGTGGATCATATCCTCTTTTTTATCCACAGATGTACACAGATGTTCACAGATTTTGATTCATCTGTGTAAATCTGTGTAAATCTGTGGATCCTATCCTCTTTTTATCCACAGATGTACACAGATGTTCACAGATTTGATTCATCTGTGTAAATCTGTGTAAATCTGTGGATCATATCCTCTTTTATCCACAGATTTTCACAGATGTTCACAGATTTGATTCATCTGTGTAAATCTGTGTAAATCTGTGGATCATATCCTCTTTTATCCACAGATGTACACAGATGTTCACAGATTTGATTCATCTGTGTGAATCTGTGTAAATCTGTGGATCATATCCTCTTTTATCCACAGATTCACACAGATGTTCGCAGATTTGTTTCATCTGTGTAAATCTGTGTAAATCTGTGGATCATATCCTCTTTTTATCCACAGATTCACATAGATGTTCGCAGATTTGTTTCATCTGTGTAAATCTGTGTAAATCTGTGGATCGTTTTATTTTGCAGTTTCAAATATTTTTCGGATCTTTGTGCCCTCAAATATTCAGATTTTGGGGATGTACAGGATGGGGATTATATAATCTGTTAAATGACTGAGGGGGAGCAGGATATAAAGATAGCAGGAGATTAGGGACGGTATTAAGAGATAAGTGAAACAGACCGAGCAGCAGAGAGTTACAGATTGAGGCGAGAGTTATTAGGTGTATTAGGTTTTTAGGTTTTTTTTATTATTTACGGGGTTATGGGCATAAAAGAGCATCATTATTACAGGAAAAATTTTCCTAATTGTCGTTGTTGGAGCGTTTATTTTAGCGCGATGACGGGTAAGAAACAAATTATTCTGTGGTTTTGTTCAATGCGGTTTTTTACGGATAAGAAAGAGGGCTTTATTTTAGAAGGAGAAAATGGATTATGATACGAGAATCAGTCAGCGGAAAAGACAGTAGGAGACGGACAATCCCGTTAAAGGAATTTTACGGGTCAGCATATATTTTATTTATTATTAATAGCATCAATCGCAGAACAGTTGCGATTAACTACAAAAACAGAATTTATCATGAACACATTCACTAAAAGAATCGCAATTTTTTTGTACTTGCTGACTGCAAGTATATTCGGACTAATGGCGCAGACGACGCAGACGCCCGGAGGGGTAACAGCAAACTACACCTGGCATGTCTGGCTTACGCCCGAAACCTATAGCAATGGCGTTTGGACTAACAAAATTGCAAACGGGATAGGACATTTTAAGGCGCCGGAAACAGCGCCTGTCAAACTAAAC
>JAITKY010000224.1 GCA_031278135.1 Prevotellaceae bacterium
CTAATAGTTATGATTTTGTCCTGTCCATTCATACTGTTGTACATCAAAAACAGTATGATACAAAAGATACTTTCAAAAAAACTTTTCATATTCATTCAATAATATTATAATTAAACAACTGGTTTTATTCTGACTTCGTAAGAAAAAAAGTGTACATAATCAAATGTCTTTCGTCTTTTTTTATACCACATTTTAAACCAAATACAGGCGCAAAGGTAAAACAGTTTTTCGAATCCACAAAACGAAATGAAAAAAAAATTGAAAACACAACCGTTATATAATCTTTAGAAAAAATGTCATGTCCTGAAATAAGTATACACTTATTTTTACAATTTTTACTAATAACTAACTATGATCTATTTTTTTTTAATCATTTTTTTACAGTTTATATGTCGTTTTTTTTCGTGTGGGTGTCTATACGCCCCCCGCGGGGGGCGTATAGACACCCACACGAAAATTTTTTATGCCCCCCATTGATGCACCTTCTCAGGTGTCTTAAGACCTAATAACCAGTGTGGTCGCTTAGTATTGTATAACCTTATTATGGCTTCGGAACATGCCCTTTTTTGCCATTTGCAAATCCTTAAAAGTTGAATCTAACATATATTCATCTTTTGATATGGATTTGTAATACCAATTTCGTGTGTAGCCAAAATATGAACTTAAATAACTAATACTGTACCCTTGTTACATGTGTGCCTGACTCACTGTTCCTGTCCAAATTTTTTTTTTAAAATCCGTCTCGTAATGCCGGTTCGCTTTTTCTATTAGAATTTCCAAAGCGTCTACTACCATCGTCTTTTCTGCTAAGGCTATTTTTGCCGCCTGCAATTCCTTTTCTAACAATTTTAATCTGTCTTCTTCTCCTTTCATTTCTATTCTTACTACTTTGTTAAACAAGTCTTCCCGTCCAAATTTCTTTATCCAGCACTGAACTGTCGCGCCACCTTTGATGCCATAACGACGACTTACTTCATTTATGCTCGATCCGGAAGACACTTCCTGAACTATTTTTTCTTTAAAGCAAATATTGTACCGATTGTACATCTTTACTCTTTTTATCATATTTTTTTACTTCTTTTGTCTGTATACTTATTTCGGGACATGACACTAATCACTTATGAGACTTGTCGTTTTTGACGTCCTCGTATTCAAGTCCTTCGTTATAAATATTCATTGCTTTGAAACTCATACCCATGCTTGAATATCCGCCGTCGTGATATAGATTCTGCATTGTCACTTTGCGCGTAAGATCCGAAAACAGAACAACCACATAATTTGCACATTCTTCGGCGGAAGCATTTCCCAGCGGCGACATGCGGTCGGCAAAATCCATCAAATTATCGAATCCCATGATTCCGCTACCGGCAGTGGTTACTGTCGGCGACTGCGATACGGTGTTGATTCTGATATTCTTTTCACGTCCGTAGATATATCCGAAACTGCGGACAATCGATTCGAGCAACGCCTTTGCGTCAGCCATGTCGTTGTAGCCGTAGAGAGTGCGTTGCGCCGCCACGTAGGTCAAAGCGACGACCGACCCCCATTCGTTGATAGCATCACGTTTACGGCATGTCTGCAAAATCTTGTGCAACGAAATTGCTGAAATATCCAGCGTTTGCGACAGAAGGTTATAGTCCAGATCGTCATAAGTACGTCCTTTTCTGACATTTGGCGACATTCCGATAGAGTGCAGGACAAAATCGAAATTTCCGTTAAGATGATTTGTCGCTTTCTCAACCAGATTATCTAAGTCGCTCACTTTTGTAGCATCGGCAGGGATAACTATCGTGTTACATTTTTCCGCAAGTTCATTAATTTGCCCCAATCTCATTGATACAGGGGTGTTTGTCAGCACAAACGAAGCGCCTTCTTCGTATGCTTTTTCTGCAATTTTCCAACCAATAGATTTTTCGTTCAGCGCTCCAAAAATCAGGCCTCGTTTGCCTTTAAGTAGATTGTAACTCATACCTTATATTATAATATTAAATCAAAAATCGTAAATCTAAAATACATCAAAGTTCAACATCAATTTATCCTCGATATAAGCCTTTAGATTGCAACCTGTTTCGACAGAACCTGCACCATTCGGTGTTCCGGTGAAAATCAAATCGCCAATCTTTAAGGTTATAAATTGCGAAACATAAGAAACAATCGTCCCGAAAGGAAAAATCATATTCGACGAATTGCCTGTTTGCACTGTTTTACCGTTTAATTCCAAATGGAAATTGATATTTTTGATATTCTTAAAATCGCCAACCGGAATGAACTCCGGGCTGACCGGCGCCGAACAGTCGAATCCTTTGGCGATTTCCCAAGGCAATCCATTTTTCCGGCATTCGTCCTGCAGATCTCTGGCAGTAAAGTCGATACCTATCCCTATTCCGGAAATATACCTTCCGGCAAACTGAGAGGGAATACTTCGGCCCATTTTCCCTATCCTCAAAACCAGCTCGGTTTCGTAATGCAGGTTTTTTGTGAAATCGGGATAATAAAACGGCTGATTATTACGAAGCAACGCTGTTTCGGGTTTCAGGAAAAACACCGGATTCCGGGGCATCTCTCCTGCAAATTCTTCTATATGTTTGGCATAATTCATGCCTATACAAATAATCTTCATACCTTCCAATTTTCCGGCTGCAAAAGTACAACATATTTTGAACATAAAAAGAGTAAATTTGTTTTATCACAGAGAATTATCAATTATATTATTATGAAAGAAATGACCGGTTATTCATTTGGACGTATCTTCAAACAGTCATTAGTTTATGGTTTGGCACTGGGTATTTGTCTGGAAATTATGAACATTCTGGATTATACGGTCGGTTTTCAGGAGCAGTCGCAAGTTGTCAATAACATAAAATATCTGTTACGTATTTTCGGGCTGTTAATATGTATCATCATTTTCCGCAAAAGAGCCGGCGGATATATCTTTTTTGAAATAGCGTTTATATTCAGTCTGTTCACTTTTGTATTCGCCATGTTCGTTTACGACACAATGGTTTGCTTCACATTCAATATTTATCCTGAACTGTTACAAAACAAGATAGAGATGATGAAAACGACATTGCAGAACGCTGGCATATCAGAACGTATAATCGAACTCAGCGCTAATTACGCTTTATGGGAGAAAAATCCTTATTATGTGATCTTTTCATTTGCTATATGGGTTCTGTTTGTCGGACCTGTCATCTCTTTTATATTTGCACTAATGATGCAAAAAAACAAAACTTGTGAGTGAGTGAGGAGAGACCATTCATCGCTCCTCACTTTCTCACTCAGAATGTTTTTGCGGGGAAAAAAAATAGCGTATATTTGCACAAAAATTATATGGCGAAATTGCAAAAATATAAGTTTGAACCTGCTGAAGCA
>JAITKY010000235.1 GCA_031278135.1 Prevotellaceae bacterium
TGGAAAGTTTGTTCGGAGTCAAAATACAGGCGCATGAAATACCAAGTATTCTGACTTTCGAAAATCTGTATGATTATATTGATAGAAATATAAAAAAATACGTATAAAATTGTGTGGACAAGGATTACCTCTCAAAGAGTTATGAGTTATGAGTACTGCACCGGACAACTCGTAATTCTATTAAAGTGTCGTCGTTGCGCGAAATTCAACGTTTTGTCTCTTCCAATTTTGACGTTAAGGACAAAGATTTTTTCTTATATCGAATTGCCGGATATTTTCCACCATTAATGTCCTGCAAAATTCATTCGACGAAAATATAAAAACGGATTACAGTCGTTTGAATAATTTTATACGGGAGAGGTGGTTGAACGATTACACAATTCCCAAAGTGAGTTATACCAAACAGAGCCGTGGGGGGAAGACTTTTATTGAAGTCTCTCTACTCTACTGTAAATCTGTGGATAAAAAATTTCGTGCGTCTTATGCTATTTTATGGTAAAAAAACATCTATAAAAAGGGAATTTTGTCGTATTCTCTCTGTACTGTTCTCAAAAAATTTTTAAACAGTCATGTGCAATATGTAACGGGATACGCAAAGCAAAACCCTCATAACTCATTGAATTAAGAGGGCTTTAAGTCGGGGTGATGTGACTCGAACACACGACCCCTTGCACCCCATGCAAGTGCGCTAGCCAACTGCGCCACACCCCGATTTGGGGCTGCAAAGATAGTCATTTTTCTTATCTTGCAAAAAAAAGTTACATTTCCAAGACCGATGAAGCAAATTTTTCCAACGCAAATACCCAATTTTCAGGCAAAATGAAGGAAGTATTTTCGTCGATATTGAATGTGGACATTACCGAACGACTTTTCAGTTTCACTTCATTTTTTGTTCCGATAATCGTTTGAATCATCGTGATACTTTTTTCTCCGATTTTATCGATTTGGGTATGTACTGCCAAATCGTCGCCTAAAAAAGAAGGATGCAAAAAATCAGTTTCGATATGGACAACTACCAGACGTTCAACCCCCGACAAAAAGTCAATTCCGGGAATCTGGTTGAGATAATCTACTCGTCCGCAGTCCAGATATTCGTTATAAACAGAATTATTGACATGACCGAAACCGTCGATGTCGTTGAATCTCATTTGTATTGGTGTTACAACTGTTCTCATGTGAAATATTTACCTATTTTATTAATCATTTGTGGCAAAGAAAAAACGACTACCCTGTCGTAGGGTTTTATTTCTGTCTCTCCCGTAACTATATATGCTTGTGTACCTCTCACAATTCCACCAAGAATAGCCATTTTGGGGAAATGGAGATTTCTGACTTTTGTCCGTGTGACCGGCGAATTTGGTTTAGCGATAAATTCGAGGATTTGAGCGTTCGAGCCCGTCAAATACTTGATACTTTGCACCTCCGAATCGATGGTATATCGGAATATTCGCCCTGCGGCAATCAGTTTCTTGTTAATAACAGTGTCTATACCAACGCTTTCGGCAAGTTTGATATAGTCGATATTTTCTATTTCGGCGATGGTTTTCTTGACGCCTGTCTTTTTTGCTGCCAGACATGCCAGAATATTGGTTTCGGAACTTGGAGTGAGCGCAACAACAGCGTCCATATTTGCCAGATTCTCCTCTTGCATGACATCGGTATTCCGGATATCGGCGTTGATAATGAGTGTATTTTTTAACTCGCCGGCTAATTCCAGACTTTTTTCCCTGTTCGAATCAATCAGTTTGATATTAATTTTATCCTCCAATTCTTTCGCAAGCATCACTCCGATAGGGCTTCCGCCAAATATCATCAGGTTGTTAACATCGATATTTGTTTTGCCTGTGTATTTCAATACTTCGGCAATACCTCTCTGATTGGAAATGACATAGACCATATCGTGTAACTTAAATTCCTCATTATTAGTTGGAATAATCGCTTCACCTTCACGATTTATGGCTATCGCTCTGTAGTTGATCGACGAGTACTGATTCGTTAAATCTTTGAGAGAATGACCTATTACCGGCGCTCCATCTTCGAGTTTTGTACTTATAACCTGTAATTTGCCACCCGCAAAATCGAAATACTCGGTAGTACCGGTTCGGCGCAAAAGGTCGCCGATTGCTTTTGCTGCTATTTTTTCGGGATAAAGCAGATGGTCGATTCCGATACTCGTAAAAATATCTTTATTTTCGGGAGCGAGATATTCGTCGTTATTGATTCGTGCAATCACCTGTTTGGCGCCGATATGTTTTGCGAGTATAGCGCTGGTAATGTTCATGTCCTGCTCTTCCGAAGGGTTGACGGCGATGAACAGATCGGCTTTATCGACGCCCGCTGCCAACAATGTCGAAATCGACGTTGAATAGCCTGTAACGGCAACAAAATCCGTCGCTTCCGCCAGATTTTTGATACGCTCTTCAACAGGGTCGATTACCACAATATCGTGATCTCCATTTGCTAACATCTTCGTCAAATGAGAGCCGACCTCGCCTATTCCTGCAATAACTACTTTCATCCGTCCACAGTAATTTTCGGCGCAAAAGTAGAAAATAATCGCGAATAATGAAAATATGATTACTTTTGTACCAAAACAAGACAGAATGGACAAAATAAAAAAAACAGGTAATATATTGACTTACAAGACTTGTGAAACTGGAATTGTGTTGCATTGCGAAAATGCTGATGTACAGATTTCGGTCTATTCTCCGGCGATAATGAGGGTTGATGTGTCGTTTAATCGGACATTTGACGCTTTTTCGTACGCTGTCGAAGTCGAACCACAGGCAAATCGCCATAAATTTCTTGATAACAGCAGTTTCATCGAAATCAAAACCGATAATTTCACTACAGTTATAAATAAACATCCTTTTGCGGTCGATTTCAAAACATCGGCAGGAGAGATAATTAACAGCGACGAACCCGGTTTGTACAATTCGCAGGCCGAAAATCATGTAACAGCATACAAAACTCTGCAAAAAGGAGAACGTTTCATCGGGTTGGGCGAAAAATGTGGTGGTCTGGATAAACGTTCTGAGGCTTATACAAATATCAATACCGACAGTTTTGCATACGGAACCGCAACTGATCCTCTTTACACTACTTTTCCTTTCTATATCGGTTTACATAACAGTCTGTGTTACGGGATTTTCTTAGACAATACATATCAGAGCGATTTCAATTTCGGGGCGAGTAATAACCGGTTTTCTTCATTCGGCGCACGCGGAGGAAATCTGAATTACTATTTTATACATCATTCCACTGTAAGTGAAATCATTGAATCATACACTTATCTTACGGGACGAATGCCGTTGCCACCTTTGTGGAGTTTGGGATATCATCAGAACAGATATAGTTATTATCCTGATACAGAAGTATTGAGAATTGCAGATACATTAAGGGAAAAAAAAATCCCTTGCGACAGCATTACTCTGGATATTCATTATATGGATGAATATAAACTGTTTACGTGGGACAAAACAAGATTTAGCAATCCCGAACAATTGTTAAGTAAACTGAAGGATAAAGGTTTTCGTACAATAGTAATTGTCGATCCGGGAATAGAGTCGGAAACAGCTGATAATGATGATATATTTCTCAAATATGTTGACGGGCGCGATTACGAAGGACAGGTTTGGTCCGGATGGTGTAAATTCCCCGATTTTACAAAAACCGAAGCCGTAGAATGGTGGCATAAAAAACTGAAAACGCTTTTAGATAAAGGCGTTGCAGGAATATGGAACGACATGAACGAAATATCGACCTGGGGGCAAAAAATGCCGGATAACATTGTCTTTCACTTCGGTGGAGAAAAAGCGTCGCACCTCAAAGCACGCAATATATACGGTTTACAAATGGTTCGTGCAAGTTACGACGGATATGTGAAGTACTGTAAATCGCGTCCGTTTATGCTTACACGTTCGGGATTTTCGGGCGTACAGAGATATTCGGCTGTGTGGACGGGCGACAATACTGCAAACGACAGTCATTTATTGTTGGGAGTGAGGATGTTGATGAGTATGGGAATAACGGGAATTGCTTTTACGGGTATGGATATCGGCGGGTTTATTGGAGAGCCGTCGCCAAGTCTTTATGCCCGCTGGATGCAAACAGGAACTTTCACTCCATACATGCGTAATCATAAGCAAATCAACACAAAATCGTCGGAGCCATGGACGTATGGCGAAGAAGTTCTGGAAATATCACGCAATTATATCAATCTAAGATACAGGCTGCTACCGTATATCTATTCTACTTTCAGGGAGGCCTCGCTCACGGGTATTCCCGTAATGCGCACTTTGGCAATAAAACATACTTTCGACGATAATATTTATAATAAACTGTTTGAAAATCAATATTATTTTGGCGACGCTTTTCTTGTTGCGCCTTTCGACAGCATCCAAAAATATGGAGAGATTTATTTGCCCGAAGGTGAAAGATACAACTTGTATGACGATTCGATTGTCGAAAGTCAAACAATTCGTATTGAACCTCTTTCGCTTCACAAACTTCCGGTTTACGTCAACGAAAGCAGTATCGTTCCCATGCAAGATTTGGTTCAGCATACGGACGCAAATCCGGGAAGTACGCTTTATATTAATATCTATAAAGGTAATAAAGCGAATGTCTTCAATTACTACGAAGACGACGGCGAAAGTTTCGATTATCAACAGGGTGTTTATTACGAAAGAAAAATACAATATAATCCACTCGAAAACAGTATAATATTGGATACTCCAAAAGGAAGTTTCCACTCGAAGTTCACTCGTCTTAAATTTCTTTTGCACGGATTCGGAAATATTGATAAAGTACATGTTAATAACGAAATTATAAACGTATCGAATGAAAAAATCTCATTTCTTGACCCTGTATCCGCATTCGAACCGCAAGCGAAAATATCCGTACTTAGCGAGTGTGATGTCCAATGTTTTGAAATAGAAAACGATGTTGCGGAAAAAGATTCGAATCTTTTCATTCAACTGACTGTCCGGAAGTAGATTGCAGATTGTTGCTTCTGCCCAAAGGAAAATCTAAAAAAAATGGTGGTCGTGCAACATAAATTCGACAACTATTTGCGTCGACCAAATACAGGATTTCAACATTGGAAATTGTTTTTTGACTTTTGAGAAAATTTTTACGTTCCTGTTCACTGATATTCGGAATAAACACCGGCTTGCATGATAAAGTAAAAAACTCCCATTAATTCTGCAAATTCTGATAAGGATTGTACAGAATTCTGCAAATTCTATAATTCTGCAAATTATGATCGATTTTGTCGTACACCTATTGTTATTTTGCAAACTTTTTTTCCTATTGAAAAAAAACTGTCATGTCCTGAAATAGGTTTACATTCAAAAGCAAGACAAAATGGCAAAAAAAGAGACAAAAAGAGGCAAACGCTATATTCGGTACAGTATTTGTTTTAAAGAAAAAGTGGTACGAGACATATCGGAAGGG
>JAITKY010000236.1 GCA_031278135.1 Prevotellaceae bacterium
GTAGTAGTCGCTGCCGATATGATAGTAAATATAGTGATAATTAATGTATTCTCCCTGCGTCACCTGTTTGAGGAGCTCGAGTATGGGCGGTATGTATTTGAACATTTTGGCGTAGTTACCGAAATCGCGGTACATGTGATACGATTCCGCCAGATACTCCAGATACCTTGCTTTGTCGTTTTTGAAAACAAGGCGGTTGATATATTTGTGCATTTCCTGCACGGCGTTTTCTACTTCTTCTTCCGATACGCCTCTTCCGGAAAACAATTTGGAGTAAAACAGCCCGTGTATTTTCATGTAGTCGGCTTCGTAGTTCAACACAGTGGATTTGTATTTTTTTGCAGCGTCTTTCATTTTGCGATATCCTTCTTCGACTTGTTTTTCCGAAGCGTAATCCAGCACTTCCCAGTAATAATAATGCACAAGGTCTTCGGTGTAAATGCTGCGCCTGTTGGCGACCATGTAATGACAGAGGCTGTCGAGATTGAAATACCACACTTCGTTGTATTTAGCGACGACGACGCTGTCGTCGCCCGGCATCCGTGGATAGTTGAGCACGTGCATACGCCAGGGATATTCCTTTATCTCCAGACCTTGTGAACTTGTCCGTAACCGGCAATGCAGCAAACCAACAAAAGTATAGTCATCAAATGTCTCATATCAAATCAAAACCATCCAAGCTGATTTCTGTCCTGCAATTCGCCAGCAAAAAAAAATCTATGTTTCAATTTTCAACTAAAATCTATGCCCGTTAAAAAGAGAAGACGGCTATCATGTATTCTGCGGCTCAAATTGTCGGAAAAAGGCGACAGCACAATTTTTATATCGGCTGCACAATCCTGATATTGGAAAATAGACGATTAAGGAAATTGGACAATTTGTCGCCCCAAATTTTTTTCGAAAAACCCGTTTTTTTGTCGCCCATTCTTCTTGTATGCAGTAAAAATTTTTTCAAAATACGGGCAAAATTTCTTTGGATATGTGTGCAGATTTGTCCCGTTCAATGCGGTCTCGTCGATGCCAGTCTTGTCCTTTTGTCGTTGTAATGAAAAAAATAGTACCTTTGTGCTTTGTTATTTTGATATAGATTGATTGTAAATATAAATATACATGAGAGATACAGCGTTTACTAAGTATCATATTGACCTCGGAGCGAAAATGGCTTCATATGCAGGTTTCAATATGCCGATAGAATATTCGGGTATAATCGACGAACATCTCACGGTTCGCGAGAAGGCAGGAGTGTTTGATGTAAGTCACATGGGCGAGTTTTGGGTTAAAGGTTCCAATGCGCTTGATTTTCTGCAATATGTTACGACAAATGATGTTTCGGTTTTGTCGCCGGGGAAAGTTCAATATTCGTGTTTGCCTAACGGTCGTGGAGGGATTGTTGACGATTTGCTGGTTTATTGCATCGACATTCAGACATATTTGCTTGTTGTCAATGCAAGCAATATCCAGAAAGATTGGGAACATCTCAACCTGTATGCCGGAAAATTCGGACTGAGGGCAGGCAAAGAACTGTACGACGCTTCGTCCGAGATTGCGCTTTTGGCGGTTCAGGGACCGAAAGCAATCGCAACGGTGCAGAAGATCACCGCCGAACCCATCGCCGACATTCCTTATTATTCGTTTCGAAAAGCGACAGTTGCGGGCATCGAGAACGCAATCCTTTCCATTACAGGATACACCGGCGCCGGAGGATGCGAAATATACATCGCCAACGAAGACGCCCCTAAACTCTGGGACACCGTGTTCGAAGCAGGTAAAGAGTTCGGAATCAAACCCATCGGTCTCGGAGCGAGAGACACTTTGAGACTTGAAATGGGCTTCTGTCTCTACGGAAACGATATTTCGGACGAGACATCTCCACTCGAAGCCGGATTGGGTTGGATAGTAAAGTTCAACAAAGATTTTATTGACAAAGACTTGTTATTAAAACAAAAATCCGAAGGCGTCGAACGCAAATTAGTCAATTTCGACATGATTGAGCGAGGCATTCCGCGTCAGCATTACGAAATCTGCAATCACGACGGCGACAAAATCGGCGAAGTAACATCCGGAACGATGTCGCCATCACGCAAAGTCGGCGTCGGCATTGGCTACGTGAAAGTCGAATATTCGAAACCCGATGTAGAAATCTTTATTAAGATACGCGAACGATTGTTGAAAGCTAAAGTAGTAAAACGTGTTTAATATAAAAGTATTATGGCAGTAAGAGGCGCTATCGAAGTAGAAACGGAATTGTGTAAAGGTTGCGGCGTGTGCGTCGTCAGTTGTCCTTCGGAGACAATAGCCATGTCGAAACAAGTGAACGGAAAGGGTTATAATTATATGTACATGGCACATCCCGAAAAATGTACGGGATGCGTCAATTGTGCTGTCGTATGTCCCGATACTGTAATAACGGTGTACAGAGTAAAGATATGAGTGAGAAAATATTATTAAAAGGAAACGAGGCGATTGCTATAGCAGCAATTCGTTGCGGTTGCGATGGATATTTCGGTTATCCGATTACTCCGCAGTCCGAAATACTTGAGACCCTTTCGGAAATGAATCCCGAAAAAGACACGGGAATGATTGTCCTGCAAGCCGAAAGCGAAGTTGCAGCAATCAATATGCTGTATGGCGGCGCAGGATGCGGCAAAAAAGTGATGACATCGTCTTCAAGTCCTGGCATCAGCCTGATGACCGAAGGCATATCGTATATCGCAGGCGCCGAATTACCTTGTGTCATTGTCGATGTCATGCGCGGAGGTCCCGGACTTGGAACGATACAGCCCGCACAATCGGATTATTTCCAAATCGTTAAAGGAGGAGGACATGGCGATTATCACACAATAACCCTCGCTCCGGCGTCGGTTCAGGAAATGAACGATTTCGTAAACTTGAGTTTCGAACTTGCATTCAAATACAAAACGCCGGTCGTGATACTTGCCGACGGCGTTATCGGGCAAATGATGGAAAAAGTCGAACTTAGCCCTATCAAACCCCGCTGGACCGACGAAGAAATAATCAAACTGCACGGCGATTGGGCTTCGACAGGCAAAACTCCAAACCGTAAACGCAATATCGTGACATCGCTGGATTTAGACCCGCACAGACAGGAACTTTTCAATAAAAAACTGCAAAGCAAATATAGCGAAATCGAACGTAACGAAATACGTTACGAATCATTGCTTTGCGACGATGCCGAATATCTTGTGGCTGCTTATGGACTGTCGGCACGCGTAAGTCAGAAAGCAATGGAACTTGCTCGTGACGAAGGTATCAAAATCGGACTGATACGCCCAATAACTTTGTTCCCTTATCCTTACGAGGCTATCGAACGGCTCGTCCCACAGATGAAAGGCATTCTGACTGTCGAAATGAGCGCCGGTCAGATGGTCGAAGATGTTTCGCTGGCGGTTCGCGGCGCTATTCCGCTGTATTTCCACGGACGGACAGGAGGAATGTTGCCATCGCCCGAAGACATCGCATCGGTGATTAAAAGCATTGCCACAGGAAATTATAACCCCGAAAATTTCCCGGGACATAATAAAGTATGGTTAAAATAATATTTTGAATATGGATATAACGGATATAATAAAACCCGAAAATAAAGTATATGGCAAATCGCGACTTTTGCTCGACAAGGTGATGCACTTTTGTCCGGGTTGCAGTCACGGAACGATACACAAAATTATCGCCGAAACAATTGATGAACTGGATATTCAGGAACAAGTTATCGGTATTTCGCCGGTCGGATGCGCTGTGCTCGCTTACGATTACATCGATATCGACTGGCAGGAAGCCGCTCACGGAAGAGCGCCGGCATTGGCAACTGCAATAAAACGGCTCTATCCCGATAAATATGTGTTTACTTACCAGGGCGATGGCGACTTGGCTTCAATCGGAACAGGCGAAATTATTCACACCTGCAATCGTGGCGACAATGTCACAATTATCTTCGTCAACAACGCTATATACGGCATGACCGGCGGACAAATGGCGCCAACAACGCTCGAAGGAATGAAAACGGCGACTACTCCCAAAGGACGTTCGTATATCTCATCCGGATTCCCAATGAAAATCACAGAAATGCTGGCAATATTACCGGGAGTGGTCTATGCGACGCGTCAATCGGTCGATACGCCCGCCGCCGAACGAAAAGCGAAAAAAGCAGTTATCAAAGCATTCAAATGTCAGAAACTGAAAAAAGGAACGTCGTTTATCGAATTTGTTTCGACATGCAGTTCGGGGTGGAAAATGACGCCCACAGAAGCAAATACATGGATGCGTGAAAATATGTTTCCGGTATTCCCGCCAGGTGATGTAAAAGACGAAACAGGATTTTAGACTGGCGTTCCGACAATCATAAATCTAAAAATATGGTAGATAAGTATTTCACAATATCATCGCCTTCGGAAGGTTTGTATAAGGAAAAAGGTAGCAGATTTATTGCCTTTGCTTATCCTGTCTGTTCCGAAGGCGAAATAAAACAGTATTTCAATGAACTGAAAAAGAAATATTACGACGCTCGACATCATTGTTATGCTTACCGTCTGGGCACCACGGGCGAACAATGGCGGGCTGTTGACGACGGCGAACCTTCGGGCTCTGCCGGAAAACTCATTCTCGGACAGTTGCTCTCAAACAATCTGACAAATATCGTTGTGTTTGTCGTCCGATATTTCGGCGGAATAAAACTCGGTATACCCGGACTTATCAACGCCTACCGTTCGGCAACAGCCGATGCTATCCTCAATGCCGAAATAGTCGAAAAAGAAGACAAAGACAGCTTTTCTATCGAATTTAATTATCCGGCTATGAACGACGTTATGAAAATCATCAAAGACGAACAACCCGAAATAATAAAACAGGAATTTGATACTGTTTGCCATATCAAATTGCGAATCCGCCGAAACATGTCCGAAATGCTGAAAAACAGGTTTTCAAAGATTGGTACGCAGATTTCCGATTAACATGCAGATCTTTTACTTGTATTTATGGAAAACGAAATAAATAAGATATAACAGTCCCTCCCTGCGGGATTTGGTGCTATATACGTGTTATTAATTTTTTTATTTCTAAATCAATTATATGAAATAAAGTAAGAACAGTGTTATTTTGATGGACGCCGCAATGATAGGGTCTACGGGAAAATGCTTTGGCACAAATCGAACGTGGCGAAACGCTGCCAGAAACATTCGGCAAAGCAATTGAAGTTTATACATAAAACTTTGTACTTCTTATGTTAACAGAAATTTATCTTGGCGTAATTAAATTTTTATTACTTTTGCGGCGATTTGTATTTTTTTTGTAAGTAAAGTTATTGTATGAGATTTTTTTATAACTGCTTGTATATTACGATATTTTTTATACTGTACGGGGAAATTTCTCCGGCGCAGACATTGCCTAATTCGGGAGGATATAAAGGCGGTAGCCTGTTTTACTATTTTCACGTAATACGAAAAGATGAAACATTAAGTCAAATTGCCATGATATACAATGTTTCTGTAAACGAAATACTTGAAGTCAATACTACTATTACCGATCCTGAAAGAATAATTGAAGGGATGAAGATAAAAGTCCCTAATTACAGTCATTTTATCAACAAATATCCTAATGAACAGTGGAAATTCATTCTGTACAAGGTGAAACAGGGCGACAAATTGAAAAGTATTGCAAAAGCATTTAGTTCTGATGTTGATGATATCAAGTATGTGAATCCGGGAGTAGAAAACAAACCCGTCGTTGGCGAGGAAATACGTATTCCCGTTAAAAAGCAGAACGTTATAGAACAAAAGCTCGACGCCAAAGACAGGAACGAACGTGAAAAAAATAACAGGAACGAACGTGAAACACAGCCGGTACGAAATCCGGCTCTAACATTCAACTGGGGTGGCAACGAAAATAAATCTACATCCGCCGAACTTGAAGAGACGGTAATTCATTGCAGCACCGATTGCGTCGAATATCTCTATAAATCAGGTACAACGTTCAAGATATCGATAGTGATGCCTTTAAAAAAGAACGATGGGACACTGGATTTGTCAGGGACATCGTTTTTAGGAGGCGCCTTGATTGCTGTGAATGAGATGAAAAACAACGGATTGTCGATAAAATTAAATTCGTTTGATATCGGAAGCAGTAACAGCATCGACCGAATACTATACTCGCCCGAACTGAGGGAATCGAACATTATAATTGCACAAGCGCCTGTCAATGATCTCGCTAAACTTGCCGCTTATGCTGCCGAAACCCGGATACATTTAATTATACCTTTCGAAAAAAATGCGCATTCGTTCGTTACAAACAATCCGTATGTCATACAGTTGTATCCTTTGGATGATGTTATTTTCCGGACGCTTATGAGCAAACAATACAACGAGGACGTCTTTCCCATACTGATCAAACCGGAAAAACCCGACAGCCTGATGCTGGATAAATACAGAACAGCGTTGAAAGAACGGTTTGGAAAATTTGTGGAACAGACACATAAAATGGGGTCAAGAGATTTGGAGAACAAAAATATTTTAGACTTAAACAAACTCAATCTGATTTTTGTATGCTCTGTAACCGAATCGTTTGTATCGGATTTGATAGACCGGCTGAGTTTAGTTAAACATCGGTTAAGCGTTTATGGAAAATACGAGTGGCAATCATTCGAAATGATCAACAAAAGCCACTATTTCAACACTAATGTACACTTGGCCCAACCCGCTTCTGTCGATTATAATAATGATGCCGCAAAACTTTTTGTGCAGTTATATCGCAAAGCGTACAACAACGAACCCGGAAAACATGCTTTTCTCGGATACGATGCGACGTATTATTTTCTGGCGGTGTTGAGGAAATACGGGACTGAATTTCAGCACTGTGTTTCCGAATTTAATTCGGTGGGTCTGCAATCGCAATACAAACTTGTCAGAAATAATATCAACGACGGCTTTGTTAATGAAGGATGTTTTTTGCTGGAATATACTCCCGACAGTATCGAAATTAAAAGAAAATGAGCCGGAAAATAAACATATTGCAATATCGTAAAGCGTTGATATTTTTCTTTATCGCTTCGACAGTGATATTGTTTTTCATGCCGGGAGGCGGAAAATTCGGTTACGAATTTAATCAGGGCGAACTGTGGCAACACGACGAATTGAATGCTCCTTTCGATTTTCCTGTTTACAAAAGCGAAACTGAATTGCAGGACGAATATGCCCGTGTCCTGAAACAGTCGTTAGACTATTATATACTCGATTCTTCGACAGTTACCAGACAGTTGGCGCTCATTAAAGAGAAAACCGGCTCCGGAAATGAATGGTTTTCATTATTGCAGAAAGCATTTATTACCGTGTATAACAGAGGAATAATCGATGCGTCCAAGTTTGCGGAACTTAAAGACAAATCCATAGCGATAGTCAGAGGAAATACTTACGAAGAAATTCCTGTCTCCGAACTGTTTATGCAAAATACTGCTTACGATTACATCTACAATTCGGCGGTGAAATATTATTATACCGACAATATCAATCTTTCCCAATTCATCTTTCCCAATCTGGTTTTCGACGAAACGCTGACGTCAAAAATCAAGCACAAAAACCTCGATGCGGTATTACCGACCGAAGGAATGATAAGCGAAGGAGTGAAGATAATCTCTCGTGGTGAACAGGTTACGCCCGAAGCATTTAAGATTCTTTCGTCGTTAAAAAAAGAATATGAAAAAAGCCTCGCCGGAGGAAACATATTTTTGATAATATTGGGACGACTGTTCCTCGTTTTAAGTTGTATGGGATGTATGTTTACACTGTTGATAACGTTCCGCCGGACAATGCTTGCCGAAAACAAATGTCTGATTTTTATAATTATATTGCAGACATTCTTCATTGTCGTTGCATTGCAGGTTTTGAAGGTGCATCCAAATCTGATTTACGCTATTCCGTTTACGATTGTTCCGATATATATATCTTCGTTTTTTTACTCTCGACCAGCCATTTACATGTATTTTTTCATGATTTTGCTCATCGGAAGTTTTGTGCCGGCAAGTTTCGAATTTGTGTTTATCAATTCCATAGCGGGGATAACTGCTGTTATTGGTTTCAAAAAGAGTTATGAACGGGGAGAATTGTTTTTCACGGGATTGCTGATTCTGGTAGTTTATATGACCGGATATATATCCTTAAAATTGCTTCACGAAGGCAGCTTGTCCGATTTCTCATGGTATGTTCCGATTTTATTCCTGATAAACAGTCTGTTGGTGATAATTTTATATCAGTTTACATTCCTGTTCGAACGTCTTTTCGGGTTTGTATCGATTTCGAGGCTTGTCGAACTTGCCAATACTAATCGCAAGTTGCTCAGGGATTTGACGGAAATAGCGCCCGGAACGGCTCAACATGTCATGCAGGTAGCGAATATCGCCGAAGCGGTCATCGGTGAAATCGGCGGTGACCCTTTGTTAGTGCGTGCAGGAGCTTTGTATCACGATATTGGAAAAATGAAAAATCCGGCATTCTTTATCGAAAATCAACCGTCAGGTAGCAGTCCGCACGATAAAATCTCGCCGGAAGAAAGCGCAAGGATAATCATCGAACATGTCGTTTATGGCATCGAACTTGCACATAAACATCATCTTCCGAATGCAATAATCGACTTTATCAAAACGCATCATGGCAAATCGCTGGTGTATTTCTTCTACAAAAAATACATGGACGAACATCCCGACGATAAGGATGCGGTCAAAAAGTTTACATACCCGGGACCAAATCCTTCGACAAAAGAGATGGTCGTTGTTATGATGGCAGATTCCTGCGAAGCGGCATCCCGAAGCCTACAGCATCCCGACGAAACTAAATTGAACGAATTAGTGGACAAAATCATCGACCGCCAACATTCCGATGGCTTGTATAACGATTCAAATATCACTCTGAAAGAAATAAATACAGCCAAAAACATAATCAAAAACAAACTGAAAAATATATATCACTCACGAATCGAATATCCGAACTGATGTGAAGTATGAACAACAATGATTCCTGTGGGGGATTACCGGCATAGTTTAGACGGCTAAATCTTTTTCTGAGGCGCTATGAAAAAAATAAATAGTGTCCATCCGAAAACTGTCATATCAACTGAAAATTATAGTATTATCGAAAAATATAAGTAAGTAAAAAACTTGACATAGCGCAAATTCGAATGTCGCATTATGGAGTAGCAGATGGCGCTGACGAAGACGTCAAATATGCATAACCCCGAACAAGCGTAGCATAGTTCGGGGACAACGCCAACCCCTTCTGTCAAACCCAACGGGAACGAAGGGGGGGGGGGGGGACTCA
>JAITKY010000245.1 GCA_031278135.1 Prevotellaceae bacterium
CCAAAATTTTGGAGTCTCTCGGAACTCTGTGAGAAAAAAGTGTACATAATCCAATGCTTTTTATACTACATTTTTAAATCAAACACGGGTACAAAGGTAAAACAGTTTTTTGAATCCGCAAAACAATTCGAAGAAAAATTTGTTTTTAATCCGTTTATATTGTTTTTTGTGTATTGAAATTATAGATACACAAGATATTATATTTATGGATTGAGAATAATTTTTTTTCATTCTTATTTGAAACTTTTCCAAGATTGCCGTTTTGACAAGCGAAAAATTCTCCACAAAACGTGTTTTTAAGAAAAAATGGCTAAATCTTTTTTTGAAACGCTACTCAGAATTCTGTACAATCCTGTTAATTCTGATCATAAATGACTGCCCGTATGTCCGAGAAATATGGATAACCCCGTGTAGGGGGCAACCCTTGCGGTTGCCCCCTATTTGTATATGTCTCCCTTGCAAGCCGCAGGCGCAGCTAAAAAATATTAAAAATATTTGAAAGAATATTACTTTGGCACGATTTTTGTACTCTTTTACAACGTCTGGCGCTGGACATAAATTTTAGCAAGTACCGTGCCTCGCTGTTTTTAAGTTACAATAAATAGAAGGTTAGTTAGATAAAAAAGATGAATGTAGTTTGTAATACAACCGTTTCATGGTAAAATGTTTTTAATGATTAATTATTTAAGTCTCCGAAAGTAACACTTCCGGAGACTTTTTTTATAACGAAGCACATATTTGCAAAAAAGCAGTTCATAGATCATATATCGAAAATAAATATTACTTTTGCAAATAAATTTGAAAAAGACATGAGAAATGTAATGTTAATCATTCGACGGGAATTTTTGGCAAGAGTTCGGAAAAAATCTTTCATAATTCTCTCTTCATTAGCGCCGGTTCTATATGCTGTGACAATGTTTCTTTCTGTCAAACTTGCATCGACCGAAACCGGAGTTAAAGAATTAGATATCAAGATTGCAGATAACACACATTGGATAGGCGGCAATATTGCAAGTAGCAGTGTATTTAAATTCGAAAACATCGAGCCTGAGCCGATGGAATCTTTGCGAAAAAAATATGCTGATTCCGAATCAATTATTCTGTATATCGAAGGCGAAAAAGATGAATATCCGGTTAATTATTCGATGTATTCGACAAAAACCGTTAATGTCGATTTGCACGAATATATCCGCAGGGCTATAACTGCTATAGTCGAAAACCGCAAACTTAAAGAATATGACATTGATAATCTGGGCAAAATACTGTCGGAAATCCATACACCCATGGATATGCGCACCATAAAATGGGATAAAAACAGGGAAGACAAAGAATCCAATACGCATATAATAATGTTGATTTCCTACATTTTATCGTTTATTCTATACATGTTTATCTTTATGTTCGGCGCTATGGTGATGCGTGGCGTGATTGAAGAAAAATCGAGCAGGATAATCGAAATAATGATTTCGTCGGTGAAACCCTTTCAGTTAATGGCGGGTAAGATAACAGGCGTAGCATTGGTCGCTATTCTTCAATTCTTGATATGGATTGTGCTTACGGTTGCTTTTTTATCTGTTTTTCAAAGTTTTTCATCGGCGGATGCAGGCGGTGGCATGCTCAGTGGAGTGATCAGCAGTTTGGCGAGTATCAATATTGTCGAAATACTTGTTTGCTTCATTTTGTTTTTCATCGGTGGGTATTTGCTTTATGCTTCGATGTTTGCTGCCGTAGGTGCGGCGGTCGAATCGGAGAGCGATTCTCAACAGTTGATGATGCCCATAACCATACCGCTTATTTTGGCGATAATAATTATGATGCAGACTTTCAGATATCCCGACAGCAGTTTGTCGGTTTGGGCGTCGATGATTCCGTTCACGTCGCCGATAATTATGGTCGCAAGGATTCCGTTTGGTGTTCCTTTGTGGCAAATTATCCTGTCGTTAAGTATCCTGTTGGCAACGTTTACGTTGATGGCATATATCACATCAAAAATATACAGGGTGGGAATATTGATGTATGGTAAAAAACCTTCGTTGAAAGAAATTATTAAATGGTTGAAATATAAATAATAAAAAAATGAATTTGAATCCAAGTACTTTATTAACGCTCGTTACTGTCGGAGTCAGCATTCTGGCTTTCAATAACAGGGATTTGTTGAGCAAACTGATAATGTACCCATATGTAATGGTTCGGCAAAACCAGTGGTACAGAATTGTGACCCACGCATTTATACATGCCGACTGGATGCATCTTATTTTTAATATGATAGCATTGTGGTCGTTTGGGAATTTTGTTTTCAATTCGTTGGGTTACATGACATCGTATCCAACTTTGCATTTTATGGTGATGTATTTCGGCGCTATACTGTTTTCGTCGATTTCCGATGTCTCTAAACAAAAGAATAATCAACATTATGCAAGTCTGGGTGCATCGGGCGCTGTGTCGGCGGTGATTTTCTTTGCCATACTGTTGAAACCATGGACGCTTATCTATGTGTTTTTTATTCCCTGTCCGGGTATTATTTTCGGAGTTTTGTACCTGATATATTCGAACTACATGAGCAAAAGAGGCGGCGACATAATCAATCACGATGCGCATTTCTATGGAGCAGTTTTCGGACTGCTGTATCCGCTGTTCGTCGAACCGTCGATATATCAGGTGTTTTTAAATAATCTGTTACATCCTGTTTTCTGATGATATCCTTTCCCTGCGCCAAAATCAATCTGGGTCTGAATGTCGTTTCGAAACGTGACGACGGATATCACAATATCGAAACGGTGTTTTTTCCCGTCACGGAATTGACCGACATTCTGGAAATCGTTGAATCCGACAGGTTTTTATTTACGCAAACGGGTATACACGTCGATGCGGCTACGGAAGACAATCTATGTGTCAAAGCATTCCGGATTTTGGAAAAAGATTACAGTTTGCCGCCGGTGTCGATTTATCTGCATAAAGTCATTCCACTTGGAGCGGGATTAGGTGGAGGTTCGTCCGATGCAGCATTCACTCTCACTTCGTTAAACAAAATTTTCGGGCTGGGTATTTCCCACGAACGGCTGAAATCTTACGCTGCAATGCTGGGTAGCGATTGCGCTTTTTTTATCGACAACATTCCTTCGAAAGCCTCCGGCAGAGGAGAACTGCTCGAACCGGTCGAAATAGATATTTCCGGCTTGTATATTAAGATTGTAACGCCCGACATCCACGTAAGTACAAAAGAAGCATACGCAAATATCACACCGCATATTCCCGACATATCCATAACAGAGATAATAAAATTGCCCGTCGAACAGTGGAAAAATAAACTCCATAACGATTTCGAAAAAAGCATTTTCATGTTACATCCCACAATTGCCGGAATAAAAGAAAAGATGTACGAACAGGGCGCTGTATATTCGTCAATGAGCGGTAGCGGAGCCTCTGTTTTCGGATTGTTTAAGATCAAAATTTGATTAGAATTATAAAATTATCAAAATCCTGTACAATCCTGTTAATGGGTGTACGACAAAATTCCCTTTTTATCCACAGATTTACACAGATTTACACAGATGAATCAAATCTGTGAACATCTGTGAACATCTGTGGATAAAAAGAGGATATGATCCACAGATTTACACAGATTTACACAGATGAATCAAATCTGTGAATATCTGTGAACATCTGTGGATAAAAAGAGGATATGATCCACAGATTCACACAAATCTGGGAAAAAGGGAATTTTGTCGTACACCCCCCTGAAAGGGCGGCAATGATTATCTACGGATTACGCCCTTTCAGGGCTTCCTGTTTACACGAATTTTTTCCGTAGGGCGTTGCCACTGCGCTATTGATTGACGGGCTTTGACTGCATTGATTTAAAAATCTGTGGATCCTTTTATTCACAGATTTTGGATTTTTGTGTGTAATCTATAGATAAAAATGGAATTTGCGTAAAAAAAAATACAGATTCGATAATAATGTTGGGAATCGTTGGTTACTAATGTTTTCGGATTACTTTGTGATTATTTAATTCCGTTAAATTTAATCCTGATTATTAATTTTTTTTAATCTATTTGAAAAAAATATTTACCTTTGCGCCATTATTGATTACGTTTTTACAGTTTATATAATATTGAAATTATGAAACACTTTTTTTATTTGCTGGCTTTTATTTTACTGAATGCAGTAATGCCGGCAGGACATGCACAAGGACTTTCTTTTTCTGGCGATGGATCGAAAGAACATCCTTATGAAATTATTAGCTCTGAACAGTTAGAACTTTTGTTGGATTTTTGTGGCGATGCTCATAAGAATGAACATTTTCGTTTGATGAACGATCTTTACCTTACCGGCCAATGGGAGCCGATTGGTAATAGCGTAAGTTGGTTTACCGGTTATTTTCATGGCGGAGGTCATACGATTTTCGGATTGGAAATAGATAATAATGCTTATGATTATGCGGGCTTCTTCGGCTATAATGCAGGAACGATTGACAGTCTGTATATCGAAGGAACAATAAAAGAAGGAGGGCAATACACCGGCGGATTGGTTGGATACAATATTGGAACATTAGAATTTTGTCACAGCATTGTAAATGTTAGCGCCATCTCAAATCTCGATTCATATTCCGGCGGACTGGTTGGATACAATAAAGGCGTTATACGCAATTCCTCTGCACAAGGAGATGTTACAGCGTATGGCGCTACCGGATATTCCGGCGGCTTGGTTGGTTATAACACTAATAACGACAGTAATCTCGGCAGTATAACAAACTGTTTTGCACGAGGCAATGTTAGCGTTTTGGCTTTTGGAGAAAACAGTACTCCGTATTCTGGCGGTTTGGTTGGATATGTTAATTCAGGTTCTGTCGCTTATTGCTACACTACAGGAACACCAAAAGTATCTTTACCCTACGGCAATCATAATGGTTTAGGTTCTGTGATTGGATACAATCATCAAGGCGATATTTCGAATTGTTATTATAAAGCAGCAGTTGGTGTTGTCGGCCTTAACGGGAAAAGTGGAACCACTATTGAAGGAAAAAACGACGCCGGTATGAAAATGAAAGAGATTTATGTCGGTTGGGATTTCAATGATGTTTGGGGCATTAACTCCATCATTAACTCCGCTTATCCCTATTTGCGTAAACAACCGCTCAGGCTTTCGGATATTACTGTAAATTCTAACAGTTTATCCGATTTTGATTCCGACACCTTTGATTATATCGTTGATGTTACAGCCGCAAATGTCACTGTATCGGCAACCGCTACAGTTACCGGTGCGAATATTTCTGTCGGCAACCTGCCTGCACCGCTGGCTACAGGCGCTAATCTTGATTCGATAACAGTGGAGCATGATGGCGGAAAATTAGTCTATAAAATAATCGTACATTATAACTATACACTGAAATTTGATGCGAACGGCGGTTTGTTCGATATGAGTGGTGTGAAAACATCTGTTACAACAAAGTCTGTTACTTCGGGTATTAATGAATTGCCCGTTGTACCCGAGCGTTCCGGTTACAGTTTTAAAGAATGGAATACTAAAAAAGGCGGCGACAGTATATCTTTCGATGCCGCCACGATACAGAACGCTTCCGGTCTTGAAACCCTTTACGCTCAATGGTCCCCAAACGAATATCAGTTGAAATTCGATGTTAATGGCGGCGGCGGTGTAAATCCAACGCCAAAAACTGTAGTTTTCGGCGAAAAAATCGGATATGATGGAACAAATTTACCTGAACCCGTACGCACAGGATATGTGTTTTACAGATGGAACACATTGCCCGACGGTTCGGGCGACATTTACACTAAGGATACTGTTTACAGAATATCCCGCGATACAACTGTGTATGCTCAATGGACTGCAAACGAATATAAATTGAAATTCATCCTCAATTATGCGGGAGCAACGAATCATCCGAGCGACATGGATGTAACTTACGATTCTCCCGTCGGGATATTACCCACAGTCACACGTTCCGGTTATATCTTTAATAAATGGACTGTGAACCCCGACGGCTCGGGCGAGATATATACCGACGCCACCGTTTTCATAATGAATACCGATGTTACCCTTTATGCACAATGGACGTCGCATCCATATACCCTTAAATTCGTCGATACGCAAGGCAAAACCATATCGCCCTCAAGTATTCAGGTAAATTATTACGATCCTCTCGCCGGAAAATTTCCTGTACTCAACGATCGTCCGAATTATACTTTCATCGGTTGGAATACAAAATCCGACGGTTCGGGCAGCATATACGATGACAATTCAAAATATAATCTGGAAACGGATACAACTTTTTATGCTATATGGGAAGGCGACAGTTATGAACTTACATTAGATGCACAAGGCGGAAATGTCGGTAAGACCAACTATCCCGTTTTTTATGGCGCTGCTGTTGGCGCTTTGCCCGATCCGACACGCACAAGTTATATTTTCGGCGGATGGTTTACCGAACAGAACGGTAACGGCACGCCATATACCGCAACCACTGTTTATGATGACATCAATATCAAAACCCTGTATGCAAAATGGACGGCAAAAACCTACACATTAACATACGACCCGCAGGGCGGAACGATAGATCCTGATTCTCCTCAACAAATCGCTTACGGAGCAAATACAGGAATATTGCCCACTCCCATAAAACCAAATTATACCTTTATCGAATGGAACACGAAACCGGATCGCAGTGGCGACACTTTTAATAAAAACGGTCAGGAATATACAATAGATAGTGATATAACCATCTATGCTATATGGAAAGGCAACAGTTATAAAATCATATTCGACCCGCAAGGCGGAACTGTCAATCCATCGGAAAACATCGTGTATTACAATGAGCCTGTTGGAGGGTTGCCAATTCCTTTACGTACCGGATATATATTTGGCGGATGGTTTACAGCATCAGGCGGAGGAGGAACACAATATACCGAAACAGTTTATACGGCAACAAACAATACCACCATTTATGCCAAATGGATTGCAGAAAAATATCAGCTTATCTTTGACTGCAATTACAGTGAAGGACCCGACCTGTCGGGGCAAACTAAAAATGTAACATACGGGATCGCTGTTGGAGACCTGTCGAATGTCTCCGTCACGCGTACAAATTACACTTTAACCGGCTGGAATACGGAACCGAACGGCAAAGGAAGTACTTATGCCGAAAATACAATTTATTATGTTAATGGAAATACAACTCTTTATGCTCAATGGACGGGTAAAGAATTTTTAATCACTTTCGACGCTAATGAACCCGGTGTAACGGATCCGGCGCCGAAAACTGTTTATTACAATTCTCCAGTCGGACAACTGCCGACTGACATACGTCCGGGTTATACGGTTGAATGGAAAGATCTCAGTACAAACACAGTTTATAACGCAAACACTATCACCGTCGGTGATGTAAAACTTACAGCACAATGGACGGCAAAAAACTATACGTTGATATTCAATCCGCAGGGAGGAAACGTAAGTCCGGAGAATAAATCCGTTACTTACGGCGCTCCTGTTGGCTCTTTGCCCGACGGACAAAGCACAACACGTATCGGTTATACTTTTGATGACTGGTACACCGAACCAAACGGAAGTACGAAGTATGTAAACACTCCTGCTTACAATAAATATAATGTAGCAGGCAATTCGACTGTTTATGCAAAATGGACAGGTAATCCATACACTCTCTATTTCAATGTTAATGGCGGCGACGGAATACCGGATCCCAATTCCATACCCGTTATTTACGGTTCTCCCGTTGGACCATTATCTGATGCGGGAAGCAAAGCAAATTACACTTTTAAGGAATGGAATACCAGATCGG
The DNA here is from genome assembly GCA_031278135.1 of Prevotellaceae bacterium. Lineage (GTDB taxonomy): Bacteria > Bacteroidota > Bacteroidia > Bacteroidales > UBA932 > JAIRLF01. The sequence goes on from JAITKY010000245.1 coordinate 7,814, forward strand.
ACGGTACAGGCGTATCGTATAACGAAGGTACGCCTTACACAATAACAGCCGGCAATGCCACTCTTTACGCAATATGGCAGGGAGCGCCCTATACGCTAACGTTCGAGGCGGGCGGCGGCATTGTAGATCCGGAAACCAAAACAGTGTATTACAATTCGCCGGTCGGCGCTTTGCCTGTTCCGGTACAGGGCGGATATACTTTTACAGGATGGAATACGCAGAAAGACGGTTCGGGCGACACATATACCGCAAACACTGTCACCGCCGGCAATGAGACTTTGTACGCTCAATGGGAAGGAGGCAGGACATATCAAATCAAATTCAACAGCAATTACTCCGGCGGAAGCACAAATATTGCGTCGATAACGGGAATAAAATACAATGAATTTATCAGTGATTTCGGTAAAATACCTGTAGCCGCAGATCTTACTCGTGAACATTATGTTTTTGTAAGATGGAACACCGAACAGAACGGTAGCGGCATAAATGTCGATGAAACTACTGTTTATACATTCTACGACGACATCGTTCTATATGCCCAGTGGCAAGGCGAACTCTGTACGCTCTCTTTTAATGCCAACTACGAAGGAAATGCTAAACCGTTGGAAAATATAGAAGTTTACTACGGTGCGAAAGTTGGAATTTTACACGATCTCTCACGACATGGTTATATCTTTACCGGTTGGAATACTTCGCTATATGGCGGCGGTAAAACCTTTACTTCAAATACAACCGTTTACGAAGAAGCGACTAATGTGACAACTCTCTTTGCTCAATGGACAGCCGGAACTTATGAATTGTTTTTCAATGCGATGGATGGAAGTGTATCTCCCAACAAAAAAATTGTCACCTACGATGCAAATGTTGAAACATTACCAACGCCGACTCCGCCCGAAGGATATTCTTTTGGAAAATGGAATACAGCGCCCAATGGTAGCGGAACCGATTATACCGCCTCAACAATATACAAAGTAGCAGGTAATACCACAATCTATGCACAATGGATACCAAATAATTATACTTTACATTTCGACGTTAATGCCGACGGCGGCACAATCGACGAAACAAGCAGACTGGTCGCATATAATTCGACATTAGCGGCATTGCCTGTTCCTGTTCGTACAGGATACAGTTTTACGGGATGGAATATGGAAAAGAACGGTTCAGGTACGGTTTATTATGAAGGAGATACTTATACCGAATTGCAGAACACTGTTTTATATGCTCAATGGACAGCAAAGCAATATATAATCACATTCGAGAACAATGGCGGAGGAGAAATAAAACCCTCAAATCCAAAAAATGTTACTTACGATTTGCCAATAGGAACATTGCCCGTTGCAAATCGTGACAACTATGATTTCAAAGGCTGGAATACCCTGTCGAATGGCAAGGGCAATTCGTACACAGCGACAGATCTTTTCCTCGAAACAGAGAACATAGCGCTCTATGCCGTATGGACAGGCAAACCATACACGATTATCTTTGATGCAAATGGCGGTAGCGTAAATCCCGATACCGAAACTGTCAATTTCGGTTCGCAGACAAGCAAATTACCTGTTCCAACCCGTGACGGTTACACTTTTACTGGATGGCATGACATCTACAATAATTTTTATAATAACGATACATATTATAATGTCCCCGGCGATATTACTCTTCATGCTCAATGGGAAATTAACAACTATACCATCGAATATTATGACAGAGACGATCTTTACATAACAAGACATTTCGATTACAATACATTTGTCACGCTTCCTGCTCCGTCACGCACAGGTTATACTCTGACAGAGTGGAATACGGA
>JAITKY010000259.1 GCA_031278135.1 Prevotellaceae bacterium
ACGAAAGGATGATGCCTTCCTACTTTCGAGCCTTCGCGCTTTCGCTCCTTTGCGACTTTTTATTACCTTGTTGTTATACTTTTTAATTTATTGAATCATTGGATTATATAGCAGGAAAACCACAACTTGGACGTTAAATTTTTTTGTTGTTAATAAAATAGACTAATTTTGTACGTTTTAACAGAAAAGATATTAGTAAAAAATGGCAAAAGAAGAAGAAAAAAAGGATATACTGCGATTACCGGCTGAATTGCTCTATACCAACGAATTGGAGGTTCTCAAAATTGAAGATCACAAAGAAGAGAAACCTGCTGGTTGGCAATTGTCGCCGAAAGCAGTCTTGAAATTTATTGTCGGCGGCAAGTCGGGAAAAGTTGATATTACATCCAAATATATTGGACATAACAGACTTGTAGAGATTGCAATAGCCACGTTGCTCACCGACCGGTCGCTGTTGCTTATCGGCGAACCCGGAACAGCGAAATCGTGGTTGTCGGAAAATCTTGCGGCGGCGATATGTGGCGATTCGGCGAAAGTGATTCAGGGGACAGCCGGTACAAGCGAGGAACACATTCGCTATTCGTGGAACTATGCGATGCTTCTGGCAAACGGACCGTCGAACGAAGCCTTAATTAAAAGCCCGATATACAGAGCGATGGAAACGGGATCGATAGCGCGGTTCGAAGAGATTTCGCGATGTGCTTCGGAAGTTCAGGATGCACTGATTTCCATCATGTCCGAAAAAACAATTGCGATTCCGGAGTTGAACAGGGAAGTGCCTGCGACGAGAGGTTTTTCGATTATTGCGACTGCAAATACCCGTGACAGAGGCGTTAACGACATGTCGTCGGCTTTGAAGCGACGGTTTAACATCATTGTGCTTCCGTCGCCCGCCGATTTGGATACCGAGGTATCGATTGTGACAAAGCGAGTTAGAGAGATTTCGTCGAATTACCAGCTGAAAGCGGCGTTACCCTCGAACGATTCTATCGATAAGATTGTCACGGTGTTCCGTGAGTTAAGGCGAGGCGCTACTCTCGACGATAAACAGAAACTGAAATCGCCAAGTGGAGTGATTTCGACTGCTGAGGCCATATCGTTGATAACAAACAGTATGGCATTGGCTGCGAGTTTCGGGAACGGAAAGGTGTCCGACGACGATTTAGCCGCCGGATTGCAGGGAGCCGTTGTAAAAGATGAAGATAAGGACAAAATCGTTTGGAAAGAATACTTGGAAAACGTAATGAAAAAACGAGGGGCTTCGTGGAGAGGCCTCTATAACACATGTTCCGAGATTAATAGAATATAAATCAGAAAATTACAGAATAAAATACTGCAAATAATTATGTCGAAAACAACAAATTTTTTCACAAAGATTTTTTTATTTGTTACGCATGAAATCTGGCATCTGAATATCGACGTTCTAAGTAAACGAAAAGCCTTTTGGGTGCGGCAGTTGAAAGTTATACTCATCACTGTCAGGGAGTTTAACAACGGAAAAGTGAATTTACAAGCCTCGTCGCTTTCGTTTTACCTTCTGATGTCGATTGTTCCGATTGTTGCGATTGTGTTTGCCGTTTCATCGGGATTTGGTATCGAACAGTATCTAAAAACGTGGTTAACAGAAACTTTCCCCGACCAGAACGAAGTCGTGAACAGGCTGCTGACATTTGCCCAATCGGCATTGCAAGATGCTCGTGGAGGCTGGATTACAGGAGTTGGCATCGGAATTTTGCTGTGGTCGTCGTTGAGCATGTTTGTCCGAATAGAAGAAGCGTTGAATTCAATTTGGCAGGCAAAACGACATCGTTCGTGGGCACGTCGTTTTTCGGATTATCTGTCAATCATGCTTATAGCGCCTGTTTTGCTGATTTTGTCCAACAGTATGACAGTCACTTTCCGGTTTTATTTTGATTCGGTTGTCGAGCAAATTCCTTTTCTGGGAACAATCCGACCTGTGATGTTCAACTTTTTACCTGTTCTTCTCATCTGGACAATTTTCACACTGCTTTTTGTCGTAATGCCGAACGTCAAAGTACGTTTTGTTCCCGCACTGATTTCCGCTATCATTGCCGGCACTGCATTTTATTGGGTCGAACAGATTTACATCTATTCGCAAGTGAGCATATCGAAATATAATGCGATATACGGAAGTTTGGCAGCCATACCATTATTTCTGTTGTGCGCCCGAATAGGCTGGCAGATAGTGCTTTTCGGCGCCGAATTGTCGTTTGCATATCAAAATATCGACAGTTACGAAGATGAAATCATGGAACAGGAACACATTAACCACATCAATTTCACGATATTAGCCGTGTATGTGCTGAAAAATATTACCGACGTTTTCAAACTGGGCGACCCTCCAAAACTTGTTTCACGACTGTCGGAGGAATTAGGGCTTTCGATAAGGTCGTTAAACGTGGTAATAAAGGCGTTGATAAAGTGCGGACTGATTTTGGAAGTAAATACAGTGCATAAAGACGATGCATACGTTCCTGCTATGGATATCAACAAGATAACAATAAAACTGGTTCTGAAAAAACTGGAAAATCTGGGAGGAAACATAACTTTCGAAAAGGCGCATACCGATGTAGAGCGGATTTCAAATCTGGTAGAACACATTTACGACCATGCAGATAAAGAAATATCAGAACTGAAATTAATTGACATTTAATAGATTATAATGAAGAAAATTGTTTTTACCATTTTTATTTTAATAACATTTGTTTCGTGTTCGAAGCAAAAAATCATTCCCGAAAAGATTTTGGCTGACATAATATATCAAATGCAAATCACTGATGTTGTGCTGTTAATGTACGAAACATCGATGCGTCACATAGATTCGATTAGAATCTATGAACCAATTGTCGAAAAATTCGGGTACAGCCTCGACGATTTGCGTAATACATTCATTAAATATACCGCCGAAGACGGGAAGTTGCAAGATGTTTTTAAACAGGTGATTGCGAAAATCAACAACGAAAAAAATATCTATCAGGAGCCGGCTCGAATCGAAAAATTATCCGAAAACATGAACGTCGGAGCCGATTCCATTTTCATATATGCGAGGACCATGAGCAAACAAAATATCGAAGTAAGATTAAGTGAGCAAGGCGTTTACGATGTTTCAGCAAGTTATTTTTTCTATAAAAACGATAGCGCTGTAAATCCAAGAATGACTATTTGGCTCGAATCGAGAATGCACAAAGATTCGATAATTGAAAAACAGGAAGTGAGTTTGGTTAAAGATACCGTTTTCACCGATTATTCGTTACGAGTACGGTTTAATAATCTTGATTTCAACATCTTGAAAATCTTTTGGCTGGATTTTGACAATAAACTCGAAGCGCCGAAACTGGTAACATCGCCGTCGAAAACGCCTGCAAATAAACAGATTATTAATTCGAAGAAAAAACCGGCAGCCAAAATTAAACCGGATACTATAACCCGACAACATCTTATAATAAAAAGAAAATCTGTCAAATACAATTTCGAAGAGTCGGATACAACCAGACTGAAAGAAAAAAACGAATTTGTGGGACCGCCTTCGCCTTTCGAATTTCTCGATACAAAAGATTCGGTCTCGAACGCTATCGACACTCTCGAACGAATTATAGCAATAAAAAGAAAAGATTCAATAAGTTACAATTAAGAATATTAAGATTATGGAATTATACGACATCATCGACACAGAACGAAAACCTTTGTTAAAAGGCTGGATTAGAGCATTATTGATTATAATACCGTTCTTTATATTCACAGCCGTTTTTCAAGCCGCAGGATATCTTGTATTGGGACTGAAAGATGCCAAATTGATAACATTTGTCGATACAACTATACTGCAAATATTCAGTACTATAGGAACTTTTTTGCTTGTTTATCTCTTCACTCGTTTTATAGATAAAAAAAACTTCAAAAGTGTTGGTTTTCAATTAAAATGTCATACGCTTGATATAATTGAAGGATTTATTGTCGGAGCATTAATAATGCCAGTGGGTCTTTTAATCTTGCTTACGCTGAATGAGGTAGAATTTGTAAACATTGATTTTAATATCTATAAAATATTGATAAGCATTGTGTTGTTTGTATTTGTCGCATTCAACGAAGAAATATTTATGAGGGGTTATGTTCTCAACAATTTTCTTCAATCGATGAATAAATATTTGGCACTGATCCTCAGTTCGCTGATATTCTCCTTAATACATTTTTTAAATCCGAATTTTGGCTTGATGAGTTTTATCAATATATTTTTGGCAGGAATGTTACTTGGAGTTTCGTATATTTACACTAAAAATCTGTGGTTTCCAATTGCTTTGCATTTCAGTTGGAACTTTTTTCAAGGCACGGTTTTCGGGTTCAAAGTAAGTGGTAAATCGATGTATTCTATTATTAATCATCATCCAGTAGAGAACAATCTGTTGAATGGAGGCGACTTTGGTTTCGAAGGCTCGATTTTTTGCCTGATATTTACTGTTGTAGCGTTTTTTGTGATACGACGGTGCGTAATGTCTAAAAATATTTGAAAATTAATGGTATTTTGTTAATTAATATGAAATAGTTATATCTTTGGAACAAAAGTTGTTACATTTGCACCCGAATTGGATAGGTTAAAATTTTGATAAAAATAAAATACATATTGTTTGCAACGTTTATTTTGTGTGTTTGCCGGTCGAACGCTCAGATATGGTGGGAGAAACGGACACCACATACTTCTATTTGGGAATATCCTCGCTCAAATTCAATGAATTTGCTCGACAGAGAATATTCACGCAATATCCATTTCGGGTTTGCTCTGGGAGTGAACGCATTCGACTTTTCGCAAATACAAAATTCGGGAAATACTGTTTTCATGCCGGGACAGGGAAATCTCATTCTTTACGCTGATTTGATTCATCTTAAACCGGGATTCAGCATCAATGCAATTGCCGATTATCGTTTGGTTACAAATCTCGATATTCGTTTTATTCCAGGTATTTTCTTCGGACAGAGACAGTTGGACTTCTACCGTCGCGATACGAAAGGACTTGTCAAATCGATGCCTATTGCGTCTAACTATCTGGAATTTCCGGTCATTCTCAAATACAGCGCCGACAGATTCACCAATTTCAGACCTTACGTTTTCACCGGATTGAACACAAGAATCAATCTTAGCAATACAATAAACATGGATTCAGAGCGTTATATCGAACTGAAAAAACTCGAACCTTTTGCCGAAATCGGTTTGGGTTTCAATTTTTATTTTGATTATTTCCGTATGGGCATCGAATTTAAACTCTCCACAGGATTGTTAAACTGTCTTGGCAACACCGAAGCCATAGGTAATGAGGCTTATAGACGGTCATTAAAATCAATACGTTCGAATACTACAGGATTGACAGTTAGTTTTGAATTATAATATTATGATAGTAGAAAATAAAGATATACTGATAGTTATACCGGCAAGATATGATTCTTCGCGTTTACCCGGTAAACCTTTGGTGAAAATCAAAGGAATAGAGATGATTAAACGGGTTGCTTCAATTGCTTCACGCGTGTGCGATAGAAACACCGATTGTACGTATATTGTTGCTACCGACGACGATAGAATCGTAAATTTCTGTGAAAACAACAATATCAACGTCACTCTCACGTCGAAAGATTGCAGAAACGGAACGGAAAGATGTCGGGATACGGTTGAACGCCTGAAACTTAGTCCGGAACTTGTTGTCAATCTGCAAGGCGACAACCCGCTCTGTCCGCCTTATGTGATTCAGGACATTATCGACGAATGGAAAAGGATTGACGCCGACGTATATACGCCTGCCGTCCGTCTCAGCTGGGACGAATACGATAATCTGATTGCTTCGAAAAAAGAAACTCCATTCTCCGGAACGACTGTTATTGAGGACAAAAACGGATTCGCACTTGCTTTCTCAAAAAACGTAATTCCGGCAATACGTAAACCCGAACAGGCCAAAAAAATGTTGAAAATCAGTCCTGTAATACGCCATATCGGTCTGTATGCATACACCTGTCAAACTTTGAAAGAATATATCGACAACGAAGAATCGCTATACGAAAAAAACTGCGTCGAAGGTCTCGAACAGATGCGTTTTCTGTACAACGGCTACAAAATAAAACTCGTAACCACCGATTACAAAGGACAGGAAACAACAAGTGGTGTAGATTCTATCGAAGATGTCCGACGTGTCGAAAAAATAATAGAAAAATATGGTATATAAGGTTACTATTTGAACAGGTATTACTTTTGTATCTAAAATTAATTATCGTATCATAAAAAAATACTGTTATGAAACATATATTTTTTTTATCTTTTTAAATTAGTTTACTTGTTCAATTAAACTTTTAGTTTGTATGGTTCCTTCGTCTATTCTCCGAGCATCTTCCGAGTATCCTCCGAGCATCCTCCGAGCTCGCTATAAGTTTAATTCTTCAACAGTGATGTTGCCGGACAAGTCCGATGCAGAGACTTCGGGTTTGGATTAGCCAGAGTTCCGCAGGAACGACATTTTATTATCCTTCACAACATCTGTGCCATCTGCGTATAAACGTTGCATGCAACGTTTATACAATGTCCATAGCGCCTCACACAAAAGATTCAGTCCAGAATTAACAGATTTGTAACTATTCATTTGCCTCTCTCAACATCCACACAATCTACGTGGAGACATTTTTTTGACAGAATTAACAAAATAAGTTAGTATCTTTGTGCCCTGAAGTTGTAGAAAAATGGTTAATGTAGCAAAGGGTTATCATGTTCCTGCGCTTTTGCGAGAGAGTGTCGATGCGCTTGAGATAAAGGCAGATG
>JAITKY010000077.1 GCA_031278135.1 Prevotellaceae bacterium
AATATTGAGAAGGGGCGATCCGAAAACGACGCCCCCTTTTTTGTCGAACAAGCGCTGATTAAAAACGAAATATTGTCCACAAAAAATATTATTCACAGATTTGCGATCGTACACCCATAAAAAAACCTCCTCGTTATAACGAAGATAACGAGGGGGTAATAGGAATAATTAATTATTTACTGTAATGCAAATCATCTTTTCGATGTCACATTTTTTTCATACTGTTGAATTTCGGAGATATAATCTTCGCCTATTGCGACGTCGTTTTTCAGGCAGAAGTAATCCCAAACAGCGTTCCATGGCAATATTTTTGCTTCTTCGAGCAAGGCTAATCTTTCGAAGTACTGTCCGTTTTCTTCGTATTGAGCAAGTTTGGCGGCAGGCTCCAACAACGCTTGCAAGAGTGCTTTTTGAGTTGATCTGATGCCGATTACATACGCTCCGATACGGTTAATCGATGCGTCGAAGAAGTCGAGACCGATATGAACACGATCGAGCGCTTTGGCACGTATCACCTCTTTTGCCAACTCGGAAATGTCATCGTTCAGAATCACAACGTGGTCGGAATCCCAACGGATAGGACGGCTCACGTGTAACATAATTTCGGGGGTAAACAGCAACAGTGCCGAAATTTTGTCGGCAATATTTTCGGAGATATGGAAATGTCCTGTGTCCAACGTAACGATTTTCTGCTTTTTAGCGCCATATCCGAGATAGAAATCGTAAGAGCCGACGGTGTAACTTTCGAGCGCTATACCGAAGAGTTTGGCTTCGATACAGTCTTTCATATTTTTGTAATCGACTGCAAATATCTCGTCCAATGACTGTTCGAGGATTTGGCGATATTTGAAACGGTTGACAGTTAAGTCTTTCATACCGTCGTGAATCCAGATATTCATTATACACGGGTCATTTTGAGTTTTACCGATTTCTTCGGAGATAATCCGGCAACGTTTTGTGTGCTCAATCCAGAACTCACGGATAGCCTTGTCGGGGTTTGCCAGCGTTAAATCGCCGCTTTTCGGATGTCCGAAAGAAGTTGAATTGAAATCGAGTTTCAGATCGTTCTCTTTCGCCCACTGCATCCAACTTGTGAAATGACAGGGTTCGATCTGATCTCTGTCAACGACTTTGCCTTGAAAATCGCCGTATATTGCGTGTATATTAAGACGATGTTTACCGCCGACTAAAGTCACGACTTTTTCGATATCGGCACGTAACTCGTCGATATTACGCGCTTTTCCTGGATAATTTCCGGTAGCCTGAATACCGCCGCCTCCCAGATTTTCCGTAACCTCGAAACCGTTGACATCATCGGCTTGCCAGCATTGAATGGAAATCGGGATTTTCTGCAATTCGGCTAATGCTTTATCAACATCAACGCCTGCAGAAGCATAGCGTTCCTTCGCTATTTCATACGATTGTTGTACTAATTTTTTTTTCATGTCTATTATTTTTATTAAATTATTATTACATATTTATTTACAATTATCACTTTTTCGGATAAAACGTTTCCAGTGAAACGGAATTACCTATTATAGCACGCATCTCGCTCAACGACTTGACGATACCCAATCCTTTTGCCTGTACCATGACGTTGCCTATTGCGGTGGCTTCCGATGGTCCGGCAATGACCGGCAATCCTATTGAATTGGCGATTAATTGATTCAACAACCTGTTCTGCGATCCGCCTCCGATAACATGCAACCGGTCGATTTCGAAAGGTGCAACCTGCTTCAGAGAATCCAGTACATATTTGTATTTCGATGCCAGACTGTTGAAAATGCAACGGATATATTCGGCATGATTTTCAGGAACTTTTTGACCGGTATCCGTGCAATAAGCGGCTATGGCGGCGGGCATGCTTGCCGGATTGGCAAATCCCGGATGGTCGGGGTCGATGATGGACGGGAAATCCGCTACCGAATCGGACATGCGAACAATTTCATCGTATGTGTATGATTTTCCTTGCGATTCCCATTCTTTACGGCATTGTTCCAATAGCCACATTCCAGTAATATTTTTCAGGAAACGTGTTGTTCCTTCTATTCCGCCTTCGTTGGTGAAGTTGAGATTAAAACTTTGTTCGCTGATTATTGGCTCTTTGACTTCGATTCCCATCAACGACCATGTTCCGGAACTCAGATACGCAAAGTTTTCGTTTTCAGCGGGAATAGCGGCTATAGCCGAAGCGGTGTCGTGCCCGGCGACGGCAATTACCGGAGTTTGCTCTATTCCACATTCCAACCGGATGGATTCGAGGATGTTGCCAATGATTTTCCCCGGCATCGACAGAGGTTGCATAATGGAAGCCGGTACGTTAACAGGTTCAAACAGTTTGGATTCGAACTCTTTTGTTCGCGGATTCAATATCTGCGAAGTCGAAGCGATGGTGTATTCGCACACCATATTTCCCGTAAGCATATACGACAGTGCATCAGGCATAAACAATATGTTTTTTGCCGCTTTCAACGCCGCCGATGATTCTTTGGATGCCGCATACAACTGAAATAAACTGTTGAAATTCATGATTTGAATCCCTGTCAAATCATAGACTTCTTTACGTGGAATTTTTTTGAAATACTCTTCGGGAGCGCCGTTCGTGTAAGGGTCGCGATAGGCGCGTGGAAGTCCAAGAAATGTCCCGTCATCGGCAACATACACAAAATCAACTCCCCAAGTGTCGATACCGACCGAATCGATCTTTATTTTTTCGTTACCAGCGACACGCAATCCGTTCTTCAATTCCTCAAAAAGAGCGTAAATATTCCAATAAAACTTGTCTCCGACACGAACTATTTTGTTTGGGAAACGGGTTAATTCTTTAAGAATGACCTTATCATCCTGCAAAGTTGCTAAAATAGACCGACCGCTTGTGGCGCCCAGATCGAAAGCAAGAAAGTGATGTATATTATTCATATAATAACTGTTTTTTATATTTTTCGAATACAAAGGTATGCAAAATAAATTAATTGATACTTTTTTTTTGAAAAAAATTATTCAGTGATTGTAATTGCCCTAATTATAAGTTGTTTATCCTACCCTGAAATGCATAACATCTCCGTCCTGAACGACATAATCTTTTCCTTCGACGCTGATTTTTCCGGCTTCCCGACACGCCGCTTCCGAGCCATACGAAACAAAATCTTCGTAACGGATTACTTCGGCACGAATGAAGTTTTTTTCGAAGTCGGAATGTATAATCCCCGCTGCCTGAGGAGCTTTCGCTCCTTTGGTGTAAGTCCATGCACGCACCTCTTTTTCGCCTGCGGTGAGATAGGTTTCGAGTCCGAGTAGTTTGTATGCTGCCTTAATCAGCCGTGAAACACCGGATTCGGACAATCCAAGTTCGGCAAGGAACATTTGACGCTCCTCGTACGTCTCCAATTCGGCAATTTCGGATTCTATTTTCGCTGCAACAATCAATATTTCTGCATCTTCGCCTTCACATTCGATAGATTTTCGTAAACGTTCTACATATTCATTTCCTGTCACAGCGCTGTTTTCGTCCACATTACAGACGTAAAGCACAGGTTTATTGGTCAAAAGAAAAAAATCTTTTACAAGTTTCAAATCTTCCTTATTGTCGGGAACAAACGTTCGGGCTGATTTTCCCTGAACCAATACCTTTTTATATTCGGACAAAAGTTCGTATATCCGTTTTGCCTGTTTATCACCTGCCTGCGCCTGTTTTTGCGTTTTTGCAATTCGTGCTTCGACAGTTTCCAAATCTTTAATCTGTAATTCGGCGTCGATGATTTCCTTATCCCTGACAGGGTTAATCGAGCCGTCAACGTGCGTTATATCACCGTCGAAGCAGCGTACTACGTGGATTATCGCGTCTGTCTCCCTGATGTTGGCAAGAAATTTATTTCCCAAACCTTCGCCGCGACTTGCTCCTTTGACTAAACCCGCAATATCAACAATTTCGACAGTGGCGGGCGTAACTTTGCGAGGATTGACGAGTTCGGCAAGTTTATTCAGCCGCTCATCGGGAACGGTTATCACTCCGATATTCGGTTCGATTGTGCAAAAAGGAAAATTTGCCGCCTGCGCCTTTGCACTTGATAACGAATTAAATAAGGTCGATTTCCCAACATTGGGTAAACCTACTATTCCGCATTGTAATGACATAATTCTATTCTATATTTTCTTTAATTTTAGCCGGCAAAATTAATCATAATAATTCGATTTCATAAAATTATTTTTATTT
>JAITKY010000097.1 GCA_031278135.1 Prevotellaceae bacterium
CCCAATTCCATTTATCGTAAATGTATAACCCGTTAAAAAGATCTTTCCGTCCTTCGAAAATCGCCTGTATTGTACTTATCATTAACGACTTCCCAAAGCGGCGAGGTCGGGATAGAAAAAATATCTTCCCCGACAATATAAGTCTGTAAATGTCTTCTGTCTTATCGACATACAAATATCCATTATCTCGTAAGTCTTCAAATGACTGTATTCCTACCGGTAAACGTTTCATGATACTTTATTTAAAATTACGGGGGCAAAGGTATTAAATATTTTCGAACTACCGGTATATGAAATAAAAAATGAGGCTGTGCATATCTTTTGAATAACTTTTTTGCGGTTGTGATGAAAAACCATGTATTTTTGCACTCGATTTTGATGAATTTAATACAAGTTTTACGAAAAAAATATATGTATGGAAGTATTTATTGTTAAAAGAGACGGAAAACGAGAGGCATTCTCAATTGAAAAGATTAAAAATGCAGTAGCGAAAGCCTTTTTGTCGGTAGGCAGTTTTGCGACACAGGATGTTTTCACCAGTATTTTGAGCAGGGTGAACATAACCAACGGTATCACAGTTGAAGAGATACAGAATCAGGTGGAGATTGCGTTGATGGCGGAACGGTATTACGCCGTTGCCAAATCGTATATGCTGTACCGGCAAAAACATCTCGAAGACAGGGAAGTTCGTGACAAACTCAACTTTCTGATAGATTATTGCGACGCTAAAAACGCAGCGTCGGGAAGCAAGTACGACGCAAATGCCAATGTTGAAAACAAAAACATGGCTACGCTTATCGGTGAATTGCCGAAATCGAACTTTATCCGGCTGAATCGCAGGATGCTTACCGACAAGCTGAAAGAGATGTACGGCAAAGAAGTATCCGACAAGTATATCGAACTGCTTAACAGTCATTTCATCTACAAAAACGACGAAACAAGCCTTGCCAATTATTGCGCAAGCATCACCATGTATCCATGGTTAATTGGCGGAACAATGTCAATTGGAGGTAATTCGAAGATGCCGACGAATCTGAAATCGTTTTGTGGTGGCTTTATTAATATGGTGTTCATGGTGTCGAGTATGCTTAGCGGAGCCTGCGCCACGCCTGAGTTTTTGATGTATATGAACTATTTTATCGGGCTGGAATACAGACAGGATTATTATCTCGAACCGGACAGGATTGTCGATTTGTCAAAAAAGCAACGAACGTTGGATAAGGTTATTACCGACTGTTTCGAGCAAATTGTATATTCGATCAATCAGCCAACAGGAGCACGGAATTTTCAAGCGGTATTCTGGAATATTTCCTATTACGACCGATATTATTTCGAAAGTCTGTTCGAAGACTTCGTTTTCCCGAACGGCAGCAGACCCGACTGGAACTCGTTGAACTGGTTACAGAAACGTTTCATGAAATGGTTTAATAAAGAGCGTACAAAAGCGATTCTGACCTTTCCCGTCGAGACAATGGCTTTGCTGACCGAAAACGGCGACGCCAAAGACGAAGAATATGGCGATTTCACTGCCGAAATGTATGCCGAAGGACATTCGTTTTTCACGTATATGAGCGACAATGCCGATTCGTTGAGCAGTTGTTGCCGGCTGCGTAACGAAATACAGGACAACGGGTTCAGTTACACTCTCGGAGCAGGCGGAGTTTCGACCGGCTCGAAAAGCGTCCTGACTGTCAATCTAAACCGCTGTATTCAACACGCTGTCCGCAACGGGATTTACTATCAGTTTTTTCTCGAAGAAATAATTAACCTCGTGCATAAGGTACAACTCGCTTACAATGAGAATCTCAAATATATGCAGGAGAGAGGAATGCTACCACTGTTCGACGCCGGTTATATCAGCATGGGACGGCAATATTTGACGATAGGCGTAAACGGACTCGTCGAAGCCGCCGAATTTCTAAATATCGAAATCAACGATAATCCGAAATATACGGAGTTCGTGCAGCAAATACTCGGTCTTATCGAAAAATACAACAAAAAGTACCGTACAAAAAACGTCATGTTTAATTGTGAAATGATTCCAGCCGAAAATGTTGGCGTCAAACACGCTAAATGGGACAAACGCGACGGTTACACTTCGAAACGCGATTGTTACAACAGTTATTTCTATATCGTCGAAGATGATTCTCTGAATATTGCGGATAAATTCCGCTTACACGGACGGAAATATATCGAACATCTGACCGGAGGTTCGGCTCTGCATCTCAATCTCGACGAACATCTTAACAAAAATCAATACCGGCATTTATTGCGAGTTGCTACAAAAGAAGGATGTAATTATTTCACATTCAATATCCCGAATACGGTTTGCAACGACTGTGGACATATCGACAAACGTCACCTGAAAGAATGTCCGAAATGCGGCAGTAACAGTCTTGATTATTTGACGCGTATCATCGGTTATATGAAGCGTGTAAGTAATTTTTCGCAAAGCAGGCAGGAGGAGGCTGCCAGGCGTTATTATGCTACGGTTCGTCAATTATGACATTGTTTTTCAGGAAATACCCGACGAAGTGACGTTGGCTGTCAATATTTCGAACTGTCCCAACCGTTGCAAAGGATGTCACAGTCCGTACCTTATGGAAGACGCTGGCGCAATATTGAATGAAAATATTCTCGCCGGCTTGCTCGAAAGATACGGCGACGCTGTAACTTGCGTGTGTTTCATGGGAGGAGATTCGTCGCCACAGGACGTCGAACGGCTCGCCGCTTTCCTGCAACAAAACTACGGACTGAAAACAGGCTGGTATTCCGGTAAATCCGATATTCCGGACAATTGTACGATACATAATTTCAACTATATCAAACTCGGCCCGTACATCGAACGTTTAGGTGGCTTAAATTCCGCAACCACAAATCAACGGTTTTATCGCGTCGAAAATGGAAATATGATCGATATAACAAACCAGTTCTCAGAAAATACTTTAAGAATGTAAATTGGGCATTCGGACATTATAAAAATGAACTTAACGAAAATCCAACGAATGGAATAATTGATATGGCATTGATTATATCTGCATTAATTTCCAATTCTGGATGAAGCAGGTATAAAAAAAACTCTATATTCGCGTACTTGCGCTAAACTCAAGCAATGGCAAGAAGAAATGAGGAAATTGAATAAAAAATCGAACCGTTTTTTCTCCAAAAAACCGAAATCCGGTGGATTGACGACCATCGAAATCCGACTTTTGATAAAGTAAACACGAATAAACAGTGTTTGATTTACAATTGGTTACAGATTTATTACGAAAGTTAATTTTTGATTTAAAATAAAAATAATACATTTGCAGTGGGAAAAATTCCCCGAAAAAGTTAGTTTAGATTAAAATGTTATAGATGTATTCAGCTGAAGACATTAAAGAATTAGTAGAAAAATCGTTGAAGGGCATACAATTCCCTGATGGTCCATCGGAATTATATGCACCGGTGGCATATAACTTGTCGATAGGAGGGAAACGGATTCGACCGATTTTGGCGTTATTGTCGTGTAACCTCTTTACCGACAGGATAACTGACAAATGTATTTTGCCGGCGACAGGTCTTGAGATATTCCATTGTTTCACATTGGTTCACGACGATATTATGGACAAAGCGGATATGCGACGTAATCAGCCTTCGATACACAAAAAATGGAACGTCAATACCGCCATTTTGTCGGGCGATGCCATGTGTATAGAATCTTATAAACTGTTATGTTATGCCGAAACAACCAAGATTCCCGACATATTACACAACTTCAACAAAGCAGCGTTAAACGTTTGTGAAGGACAGCAGTGCGACATGAATTACGAAAACAAAACCATCATCACCGAAGAAGACTATCTGAGAATGATAGAACTAAAAACGGCGGCGCTTATTGCCGTCTCGATAAAAATCGGAGCGATTATGGGCGGCGCATCTTCGTCGGACATCGACAGGCTTGCAAAACTTGGACTTAATCTGGGTTTAGCGTTTCAGATTCAGGACGATATACTGGATTCGTATTCCGATTCCAAAAAAATCGGCAAAGACACAGGATTGGATATCGCCAACAATAAAAAGACGTATTTGTTGACATCCGCTATCCGTCTGGCAAAAGGCGACCAAAAGAAACAACTGATATCACTGTTGAACGACAAAGAGATTACTTTCGAGCAAAAATACGCCGAAATAAAAGAAATCTACGACAGTCTCAAAGTGAAGGATTTAGCCGACGCTAAGGTAAAAGAGTATTTTTCGACAGTCGAAGACGAATTGAAAGCGGTTGACGTCAAACAGGAACGCAAATATTATTTTAAAGAATTTATAGACAGTTTATTCGGAAGACAAAAATGAATATAAACTTATTTTCGCAGTTTTGCACCGATATCTTTAACAGAGCCATCGAACAGTATCACACAACAGATAATGTTGATGCTCCGATAGATAATCCTTATCCGAAGCAGTCTGTCGAATATATTCTGTTTCAGAAAAACATTATCGACACCGTGCAGTGGCATCTGGAAGACATTATCCGTAAGCCGGATATCAACGCCGTTGAAGCATTGCAGATTAAACGTCGAATCGACAAGTCAAATCAGGACAGGACAGATCTTGTCGAACTGATTGACAGTTATTTCCTCTACGAATTTAAAGATGTCGTTAAATTGACGGACGCAAAGATAAACACCGAAAGTCCGGCGTGGGCAATCGACCGACTGTCGATACTTGCTTTGAAAATATATCACATGAACATCGAAACGCTTCGAACAGAGGCTACAACAGAGCATATCGACCTGTGCAGACAAAAATTGAAAGTGTTGAAAGAACAGAAAACAGACCTTTCAACAGCTATCAATCAACTGCTTGACGACATTGCTTCCGGTAAAAAATACATGAAAACATACAAACAAATGAAAATGTATAACGATCCGGATTTGAATCCCGAATTGTATAATAAAAAAGAACTATGGCAAAAGAAGAAAAAAACGTAGATGGCAAGAGCGAAAAAATGAAAGCCTTACAGGCTGCGCTCGACAAAATCGAAAAAGATTTTGGCAAAGGTACCATTATGAAAATGGGCGATAAAGTGGTCGAAGACATTCCTGTCATTTCGTCAGGCTCGATCGGTATTGACAATGCTTTGGGGGTTGGCGGATATCCAAGAGGCAGAGTGATTGAGATTTATGGACCCGAATCGTCAGGTAAAACGACGCTCGCAATACACGCAATCGCCGAAGCGCAAAAAACAGGAGGAATCGCCGCTATCATTGATGCCGAGCATGCTTTCGACAGAACGTATGCAATAAAATTGGGCGTGGACGTCAATACTTTACTGATTTCGCAACCCGACAACGGAGAACAGGCTTTGGAAATCGCCGACCAACTGATTCGTTCCGGAGCAGTTGATATTGTGGTGATTGACTCTGTCGCCGCCCTCACCCCGAAAACCGAAATCGAAGGCGATATGGGCGATAAAAACATGGGACTGCAAGCCCGACTGATGTCGCAGGCTTTGCGAAAACTCACCGGAACAATAAACAAAACGAATACCTGTTGTATCTTTATCAACCAGTTACGTGATAAAATCGGCGTGATGTTTGGAAGTCCCGAAACAACAACAGGAGGTAACGCTCTGAAATTCTATGCATCGGTGCGTATCGACGTACGTAAAATATCGGCGTTGAAGGAAGGCGAAGAACATTGGGGATCGCGTACAAGAGTGAAAGTTGTAAAAAACAAAATGTCGCCACCGTTCAAAAAGGCTGAATTTGATATAGTTTTCGGCGAAGGAATTTCGAAAATCGGCGAAATCATCGATTTGGGTACCGATCTCAATATTATCAAGAAAAGTGGTTCGTGGTTCAGTTATGGCGACACAAGGCTGGCACAGGGACGAGATGCAGTAAAAAGATTACTGCTTGATAATCCGGAATTAAGCGACGAACTGGAAGCAAAAATACGGGAAAAAATTAAAGAAGTTGACGATATCGGATAAATGGATTATTCTTTACAAATACAAAAATTGCTGATTCAGAGAGACAGGGTTTCGTCTTCCAACGACAAGATTGCGTTGCTGAAACAGGCAATTAATCTGGCAGATGCACATAACGATGTCGAATGGGGATTCGATTTGCGGCTGGATTTGATACGTGACGAAAAAGATACTTCGCACTGCGACGAAAGTTTACCCGCATTTACGTGGATACTTGACGCTTACGACAAAAATCCCGAACTATTCAACGAAGAAGATTTTCTTTGGGAATACAAGTGGATGCTGGGGTCGGTGAGGCGTAACAGTTCGATATCGCTCGAACAGATCGAATCGATTGCCGAAAACTACAAAACACGCTTATTGCGAAACGGTTACAGTCTGCGTTCGTATTATACGACCAAAGCACATCTGGCTTTTTTTCTCGGCAATCTTGACGATGCAAAAAAATATATTGACATCAGAAACAGGGAAGTCAGGGATTCGATGTCTAATTGCCATGCCTGCGAACTCGACGACGACGTTGAACTCGAATTACGTCTGGGAAATTTCGAAAAGGCTCTGACAGTGGGAAATAACATGCTTACAAAAAAAGTAATCTGCGCTCACATGCCTTTTTCGTGCTATTGCAGTTGTGTGAAATATTTTCAAAAAGCCGGCGACATGGAAAAAGCACACGAATATTTCCTAAAAGCGGAAGCCGACTTGGTAGAATTGTCCGACACTTCGCAAATATCGGAAATAGGTATAATGATAAGGTTCTTAATTGATTACGACAAAGAAAAAGCATGGATGTTTTTTGAACAGTATGCTCATTGGAACGTCGATAGCGAGGATTATTTGGATTTTCTTTTTTCGATAAGCGTTTTGCCGCTGTTCGAGGGTGAAGGTAGCAGAGTTTTGAACGTAAATCCCTCAATCGAATGGTACAGAGAAGATAATACATACAATTTACAGGAAATTTACAATTATTATTATAAAAAAGCAAAGGATTTGGCAGAGCGGTTCGACAGACGTAACGGAAACGGTTATTTTAGCGAACAGTTTGCCGAAACTATACAAAAACAGGAGGTTAAATAAGTAATGAAAAAAACAGTGTTTACAATTGGATTATGTTGTTTCTTTATTTCGTCGAACGCACAGTTCGACAATAAAATTTCGGATTTGGGACTCAAAGGAAAAGTGAGTTCAGTTGTCGAAAGAGAGTATCAATTAACGAATTACGACTATAACAGTAAAAAAGAAGAACGAAAAGCGACTTTTATTTTTAATCAGAATGGTCGCAAAACCGAAGAGAAATATACAAATCCTTCGGGTGAAACGTTGTATCTCGGAGTATTCAAATATGCTCCTTCGAACGAACTCGTTGAAGAAAAAGTAAATAATTTCGAGTATGGGAAAAATTTTGTCAAGAAATTTATTACTTCTTCAAAAGAAATATCCGTCAATATAGAAGTAGAATCCGAAATTCCGCAATTACATGAAAAGTATGTTTTAGATTCTAAAAAAAAATTAATACAGAAGGTTGAGTACGACAATGGCGAACCTGTCAGGACGTTTAAATATTCTTACTCTTCCGACGGCAAATTACAGTCGGAAACTCAGCAAATGCCGGATGGAAGTATCAATTTTCGATATATTTATAATAATAAGGGGCAGCTGGACAGGAAAACGGAGGTCAGCGCATCGGGAAAAGTCCTTCATACGCAATCATATACGTATGATAAAAGCGGGTATGTCGATACGGAAGTAACTTCGTATACCGACGACCCACAAAAATTGACGTTGAAGTACAAATACATTCTCGATTCCACTGGAAACTGGATCGAAAAACAGGAATTTATGGATGGAAATTTATTCTCAGTAATAACAAGAGAAATATTATATTATTAATAATTAAAGAAATAATTACACTACATAATGGCAACTACAGCAGATTTTAAAAACGGATTATGTTTCAATTTTAATGGCAAACCATGTTCGATAGTATGGTTTCAACACGTCAAACCGGGCAAAGGAGGCGCTTTTGTAAAAGTCAAAATGCGAAATCTCGAAAACGGCAGGATATTGGAAAATACTTTTACAGCAGGCGAAAAAATCGATTTGGTCGATATTGAACGTCGTCCGTATCAGTATCTTTACAAGGACGATTCGGGCTATAATTTTATGCACAACGAAACTTATGAACAGATTTCGTTGCAACCAGAAATGGTCGATAATGCTGATTTAATGAAAGAAGGACAGTATGTCGAAATGATGTTCAATGCAGACGAAGACCGTGTGCTGACATGCGAACTGCCACCTTTCGTCGAACTCGAAGTGACATACGTCGAACCGGGCGTCAAAGGCGATACGGCATCGTCGTCGGCGTCGAAACCGGCTACGCTCGAAACCGGAGCAGAAGTGAAAGTCCCATTGTTTATCAACCAAGGCGAAAAAATTAAAGTCGATACACGAAGTCGGGAATATTATGAGAGAGTGAAGTAACGGATTGTTAATTCTCAATTGTGTTGTTCAGCGTGTTTTCGTTTACCGGAAACGAAAACACG
>JAITKY010000147.1 GCA_031278135.1 Prevotellaceae bacterium
TTTTTTCCCATGCGACAAGCAAAACTGTCATTTCGGAATAGCTGAGGATACCGCTTTGTTGTTTATTGGTTTTCAGATAACTGTCGTACACTTTATCCTGTACCGACGAGAGAGTAGGATTCAGGGCTTTTTGCCAGTGCGAACTGATTTTCCGGTAATCGTCGATAATGCGGGAATCGATTCTCCGGACAATTTCCGGATATTTCCCGGGCGACATTTCACGCAGATTTTTAAGCAAATACCAGACTGTTTCAAGATAACCGCTGTATCGAACCAGAGAATGTTCGCTCGAACAGCAAACTACGGAAGCATACAGATTACATTCCGATTCGCTTGCAATTCCAAACTGGTGAGCCTTTTCGTGAGCCGACGAAAACGGATAACTGACAGACAGTTGAAAATAATTAAGATGTTCTTCGTTAAAAAAAGGACCAAAAAATCCTGAAACACCTGTGCGAGTCATCAATCCTTCTATCACTGAACATTTTGGACGACGTTTACCGCACGGATAAGGAATACGCAGTTGTTTGCCGAGTTTTCGATACGATGATTCTACAGCGTGGTCTATTCCGGCGATATCGAAATGAAAATCTGCTATATACGATTTGTTTAAAGAATCGATATACCTGCAAACCAAAGCCTCGAAATAGACTGTATCTTCGACCGGCGGTTCCACTCCAAAACGCTCGTGAAATCCGGGGCGAAAATAAGCGATTCCCCAAGCCATGTAAAACCACGATACTATCCACAATATCGACGAAAAAACAACTTTTATCCAGCGAAAGAAAGTAATTTTATTCATGAAAATCAACACAATACTGCAAATAAAAGCGATGATGGCGGTAACAATCAGCGCATCGAACAAAGAAAACGGAACCGCAGACGAAACAAACGACAGCGCAGTTGCTATTGCGGGATAACAATTTCGAATGTATGTTTCAGCCAATTCGGGCAAACGTGAGCATAAAAAAACGAATATCAACAATGCAAACGGCAATATAAACCCGAATGTCATGAATTTTTTTTCACTTTTTTTCGATTTGCGAAATATAGATAACCGTCTCATAATGTTCTATTTTTACAATCAATTAACAGCGCAAAGGTATAAAAAAATCGAAATAAATTTGCAGATAACCGGAAAATACTTAACTTTGCGCCCTGAAATTAAAAAGTATAAAAGACATAAAGTATTATGAAAAAGGGGATTCATCCTACAAGTTATCGTATAGTGGCATTCAAAGATATGTCAAATGAGACGTTGTTTTTAACCCGTTCGACGGTGCAGACAAGAGAAACAATTGAGATTGATGGAGTTGAGTATCCATTGTATAAGTTAGAAATATCGAACACTTCGCATCCATTCTACACAGGTAAAATGAAACTGGTAGATACTGCCGGACGTGTGGATAAGTTTATGAATCGCTACAAAAAGCATTTGGAAGCGAAAAAAGCGTGATTTAGCGTACAGTTTGGTGAATATAAGAGATTTATTGGTCTCTTGATGAATAAAATACGATTAACAAAACGGTTCGATTTCGAAGCGGCACATTCATTAGCAGGGTATGATGGAGTTTGTAAGTATATACACGGGCATTCTTATACTCTGTATGTTACTGTTATAGGCACACCTTCGACAGATAAGGCAGACCCGAAACGGGGAATGGTTATGGACTTCGGAATCCTGAAACAGATTGTCAAAGAGAATATTATCGACCGGTTCGACCATTGTCTTATTTTGCGTTGTGATTCTCCTTTATCGCACGAAATACAAAACGAATATAAAAGAGTAGAATTGTTTGATTTTCAGCCGACATGCGAAAATATACTGCTCTATTTCGTCGAAATACTGAAAAGTAAATTACCCGACGCTGTTTCATTGCACAGTTTGAAACTAAGCGAGACAAACAGTTCTTTTGCCGAATGGTATTTGTCGGACCAAATATGTAATAACGAGTGAATTATGGTGAACATCCCTTCGAAACTGCTGTCCGATGCCGTTGACGAAATGGCAAATCTTCCGGGTATAGGACGTAAAACGGCTTTACGGCTTGCTTTGCATTTGTTGAAACAGCCGCTCGGAAATGTCGAACGTTTTGGAAATGCTTTTATCAGGATGCGTAAGGATTTGTTTCACTGCAAGGTATGCCACAATATTTCCGATACTCCCGTTTGTTCGATTTGTTCGGACAGGTCGCGTGACACGTCCATGATTTGCGTTGTTGAGAGTATCCGCGAAGTCATGTTGATAGAAAACACAATGCAATACAATGGTTTATACCACGTTCTGGGCGGAATCATTTCGCCTGTAGAGGGTATTGGACCTTCCGATTTACAAATAAACTCATTAGTCGAAAGAGCATCGGACAAAAATATCCATGAAGTGATACTAGCGCTAAGTACGACTATGGAAGGCGAAACAACCGGTTTTTATCTCTACAAGAAACTGGCTGCCTGCAATATCGACATTTCGATAATCGCCCGTGGAGTAAGTTTCGGCGACGAAATAGAATATACCGACGAAATCACTTTGGGACGTTCGATAAAAAACCGCCAACCGTTCAAAATGTAACGGTGAAACGAAAATTTTTAATTACTTTTGCACAAAATTTTATGATTATGAAACATTTATTAGACACTCAGAAGCAATATACGTATGCCGACTATCTGACATGGCCGGACGATAAATGGCGCAAATTAATAAACGGTATATACAGAAATAAAAGATAAAAATGAGCGATTTAAACAAATATTTAAAGACGTCGAAAAACTCTTTCAAAAAAGAAAAATATCTGAACAGAAAAAAACCTTTACAGTTTTTTAGAATAGCGAATATTAACTCATAACGAACTCTTTCCGGATTAAATGATAGAACAAAACAGTATAACTCGTAGTGCTCAAAATCCCGAACCGGCGATTTTAGTGGGTATTATAACCGAATTTCAGAAAACAGGTCAGGTAAACGAATATCTCGACGAGTTGGAATTTCTTGCCGAAACAGCAGGTGCAACTGCCGTAAAACGATTTACTCAACGGTTAAAACATCCCGATTCAAGAACGTTTATTGGTTCGGGAAAAATGATGGAAATAAAGTCGTTTCTCGAATGTTCGGGAGTGAATCTTGTTATTTTCGACGACGAACTGTCGCCTTCGCAATTGAGGAACCTTGAACAGGAACTCAAATGCGCAATTCTCGACCGTACAGCGCTTATCCTCTACATTTTCGCTCAACGGGCAAAAACTGCTTATGCAAAAACACAGGTCGAACTTGCTCAGTACCAGTATTTGTTGCCCCGTCTGACGCGCATGTGGACACACCTCGAACGGCAAAGAGGAGGAGCAGGATTGAATATGAGAGGTCCCGGAGAAACACAGTTGGAAACCGACCGCCGGATAATCCTGACACGTATCGCAAAACTGAAGGAACAGTTGAAAAAAATCGACCTTCAAATGGCTTCGCAGAGAGGAAATCGCGGCAGTTTAGCGCGGTTAGCATTAGTCGGATACACCAACGTAGGGAAATCCACGCTGATGAATCTGTTAAGTAAATCGGACGTGTTCGCCGAAAACAAACTGTTTGCAACCCTCGACACCACCGTACGAAAAGTCGTGATAGAAAATATCCCGTTTTTATTGTCCGACACAGTGGGTTTTATCAGGAAATTACCGCATCAGTTGGTCGAATCGTTCAAATCAACTCTTGACGAAGTGCGCGAGGCTGATATTCTGCTGCATGTCGTGGATATTTCGCATCCCAATTTCGAAGAACAGATCGATGTTGTCAAAAATACGCTCCTGGAAATCGGAGCCAGCGACAAACCTGTATATCTGGTTTTCAACAAAATCGACGCTTATACTTACATCAAAAAAGACGAAGACGATTTGACGCCGGCAACAAAAGAAAATGTTAATCTGACTGACTTAAAAAACAGTTGGCTCGCAAAAGAAAATTCGCCCTGCATTTTTATTTCCGCCAAAAATAAGGAAAATATCGCCAAACTGCGCGCTGATATCTATCGAATAGTTGCCGAATTAGACGCCGGACGATATCCTTTCGGAAATTTTATCTGGTGAGGCTTTATTCCCTGCGAGTTCATTCCATAATACCACACGTCGTCGATGAAGAGCGTACATATTGTGTAATTTTCTCCTAAAAATCTTCTTTTTTATTTTAACCACAAAGGGCACGAAGTTTCACGAAGTTTTTTACTTTGTGTTACTTATGCGACTTCGTGGTAATTCCGGAAGTACTACCTGATGACACTCGAAGTACTACCTGAGAACTGCTTCAGGCAGTACCTGCCTCCTTCCGACATTCGTGTTTTGTGTCGTTCTGGGTCGTCGTAGAGACGCAAAATATTGCGTCTCTACGCGAGACACACTGTGATTAGACAACCAATAGAGACATCGCATGCGAAGTTTATATATCGACGTTTGAGATTGTGGAGAAAGGGTAGGGTAGAGGGGAGTATCCATATGCTCTCATGTTCATGGCATACCTTAAAGCACAATGCGGGTCTTGCGGGATTCAGATAAATAAACATCCATAAAAGAATTACAGGACTGTATAAATCCTGTAATCTTTGTTTAATCCTAAAAAGTAATACTATGATTTTCTTTTTTTTGTGGTGCCACCAGGAATCGAACCGGGGACACA
>JAITKY010000209.1 GCA_031278135.1 Prevotellaceae bacterium
GAAACCTGCTCGCTCTCCGATTCCAACAGAGGCGCCGGTGGATTCGGATCTACAGGAGTGAATTGATTGAATATGCACGCGGATGAAACCTATTTGGCAGATTAATTATTTATTTATAATGACATACATGCCAAATGCAACAATTTGAAATACACCTCTGAATCAGTCTGATTTTTGTCAATTTCAGGAAAAGGTTTAATTTTGTGAACGGAAATAATAAAATATTATTACATAAATGATTATTACATAAATATTTAAAATAAAAGGCCATGCAAACGACAAGAGAATATTACGAAATTGCCTATCATTTTGCCAATTACACAAACTGTTCGCTGTTTTTGACGGGCAAAGCCGGGACAGGTAAGACGACTTTCCTTAAAAAACTCAAAGAACAGAGTAAAAAAGAAATGGCTATCGTTGCACCTACTGGCGTCGCGGCTATCAACGCAGGAGGCGTTACTATCCATTCGTTTTTTCAATTGCCTCTCATTCCATTTATTCCGACCGAAGAAAGCAAAAGAAACCTTATCGGAAAAATAAGGATGACCAGCGCACGCCGTAAAGTGTTGGACAAGTTGGAAATGCTGGTGATCGACGAAATCAGCATGGTGCGTGCCGACCTTTTAGACGAGATTGACACTGTGTTGCGTCATTTCAGATACCGTCGAAACGAACTTTTTGGCGGAGTGCAGATGATTTTTATTGGCGATATGTATCAACTGTCGCCGGTGTGCAATGATCTTGAATGGCAAATGCTTTCGCATTATTATAATAGTATATACTTTTTCGACAGCATGGCTATCCATACTCAACCGCCTGTGTATATCGAATTTGATAACATTTTTCGGCAAAGCAATCTCAATTTCATCCAATTGTTGAACGAAGTGCGGAACAACCGGATATCGACCGAAAGTTTTGAGTTGCTGCAAAGTCTGTATAATCCTGATTTCAAATCTCCAAAGGACGATTCGTATATCACGCTGACAACTCACAACTATAAAGCCGACAGTATCAACGCCGAAGAACTTGCAAAACTGAAAGGAGAATCGCGGAAATTCACAGCAAAAATTAAAGACGACTATCCCGAAAAAAGTTATCCGACAGAGTTGGTTCTCGAATTTAAAATCGGCGCTAAAGTGATGTTTTTGAAAAACGATAAGGAACACCGGTTTTTCAACGGGAAAATTGGCGAAATTACAAGTTTCAGTAATGAAGGGATTTATGTCAAATGCGCAGACGAAGTGCCTGTGCTGGTCGTTCCGGAGATGTGGGAGAACATTTCGTACACCACCGACCCGAATACCAGACAGATAAGCGAATCGCTGCTGGGAACTTTTGAACAGTATCCTCTGCGGCTGGCTTGGGCTATAACCATCCACAAAAGTCAGGGTTTGACTTTCGACAAGGCGATTATCGATGCAGGACAGGCTTTTACGCCGGGGCAGGTATATGTGGCGCTAAGTCGTTGCCGGTCGTTGGACGGGCTGGTTCTGTTAAGCAAGATCAACCGTAACAGTCTGCATGTTGATGAAAATATCGTCCGTTATGACCAGCAAAAATTGCCGATAGAGATACTGAACAATCGACTCGATGTCTCCAAAAAAGAATACAGAGAAAAAATTCTGTTCGAACTTTTCGATTTTCAGGATCTTATGAACATAATCACGCGTTTGGTAATGTTTGTAAAAGAAAAATTTTCTTCGTTCAACTCCGACACGTTGACTTTTCTTTCTTCGATTTACAATTCGTTGTCTAATATACAGAATGTTGCCCTGCGTTTCCGGAACGAACTGCGAACATTGATTTCGGTTGACGAAAAGAAATTGCAAGAACGTATTGCGGCTGCAACCAATTATTTTTCAGGAATATTGCAGACGATTTCCGGAGAATTGAAGAAATCGCCCGCAATATCCGACAGCAAAGCCAATGCAACGAAATATAACGAAGATTTGGAAAAAGTATATTGTTCGCTCGAAGAACGATTGCATATTTTTAAGAATCTTAAAGACGAATTTACTGTTGAGCAATATTTTACAGCCAAATCGACTGTTACGATACCGACTTTTACAGTTAATGCTTTTGGTGGAGCAAACCCGTCGAGAAAAACAGATGCAAAATATCCGATTTTGTTTTACAGATTAATAGATTGCCGTAAAAGCATTTGCAACGAAAACGATATTCCGCTCTATATGGTCGCAAGTACGCAGGCATTAACCGAAATGGCAACATTTTTGCCGCAAACATCGAACGACTTGTTGAAATTGAGCGGATTCGGTCCTGCGACGGTTGCCAGATACGGAAAGCAGTTTCTGGATATTGTCCGGAAATACTGTGAAGAGCATGATTTAGAATCTTTTATGTACGAAAAAGGTGAAAAAAAGAGTAAAAATAAAAAGCAGAAACAAAATACGGCCACTGTATCGTCAAAAAATGACACGAAAAAAGTCACTCTCGACCTTTACAGACAAGGATTTACGATTGACGAAATAGCCGAAAAACGAAATTACGCAACTTCGACAATTAAAGTACATTTGGCTCATTATGTGAGATTAAAAGAGATTCCGTTAAGCGACTTCGTTACTCCGGAACATCAGGCGAAAATATTGGAGTTGTTGAAGACAACATCATCATTCAGCGATATTTACATGGCACTGAAGGGTAAAGTCGGTTACACTGAAATCGGCATGGTCGCTTCACTAACCGACTAAAAAATTGTAAAATGATTTTCATCGAGTATAAACGATAAAAAACCATTTTCAATCATATTTTCACCTGCGAACCACCTGCTTTTTTCCCTGAAACAGTCGTTTTGTACTTATGAGGTCGTAAGTCAGCGTGATACACCCTCTTGCATGCAGCATACTATAGTCGAAATAGTTGTTTGGCGATTTGAAAATATCTTTGAATCCCATCGAAAAACGCAATGCCAGTTTCAACTTGTCGAATATAGCACGTTCGTATCCTACAAGAGCGCCTAAGTCCCAGTCGTTGAGATATTGCGAAAAATCCATTGTGATGTCCGAGACGTCTATTATTTCGGCAATATCGGGTGTCGAGCCGGAATATCCTTTGACAGGGTCGGCGACAAAACTGCTCGAGAAAATACGGCTGTAATATAAACCGGCAAAAACGAAATTCCTGTTATCGAAACGATATTTGGTGTATAACGGAACTTCGAGCATTATGAATTTCATATCGGTTTTTGCCGTTCCCGTGAAATACATTGTGGCATTATCCATGTTGAAACGCTGATTGTTAACTCTTGCATCGGCTTTCATCGCCACAGTTTTATAGTTCACTTCCACGCCGACGCCCCAGCCTTTTATCAGTGAAAACGAGATACTTGCACCCAAAGCCGGATTGATGTGCGGATAAGCGTTGATTGTACCCGGAATATTCGATATGGGAAAAGGTATCGCTCCGCCGATGTCGGTGCCGATCAACAGTCCGATGTTTCCCTGATAGATGTATGCAGAATCTTTTTTGTCCTGTGCCGAAGCGCTGATCGACAGCAGGATGCCGGATAACAGAATACAAATTTTAATTATATTTTTCGTCATAACTTCATTGTTTTTTTAATGCGAATATCAGTATATTATCTCAAAATTATCTACTGTCAATTTACTTCCTTTTGCACCTCGAAATAGATGTCCATCGATGCTCGACGCCGCAACAAACACCAAATGAGTAGGCTGATATTGTTCATATTCGGGCTTTAGCACGAGAGGAATACGCAATCTCGACCAGCCGGTTTTTCCGGTAACGACATATTCGCCGCGGGCTAGCACATGAATGCCATCTGTCGGTTCGCCCGCATAATTCAATTGACCGTCGCCATTCCAGTGAATCAGTTCCGCCCAGATTTGCCCGCTGTCTTCGCCTTCCAGATCGTCGAGAACATACTGCGCCAGTATTCCGGAACCGCCGATAAGCCTCGACTGTTGATAGTTATCGCCAGGAGAGTATTTCACGTCGATATCGATGGCTACTGGGCGGGCTTCGAAAGGAATGCCGAATTTCGTCATCGTTCTCGGCTTGTCCAACGATATTGTGGACATGTCGAAATAGCCAAGAAACAGTGTTGCAGAGGTTATCAGGTTTTTCGGTATCGAAATGATATCCGTAGTCATTTCGGCGGCGAATCCGTCGTCGTTGTTCACGGGTTTTGTTCCCTGCACCATCAGATTATTTGCTGTCGCCCAGCCTCGTCCCCGTCCCGGAACAGGATCGATTGTCGGCGTCCCCGATGTTATCCACAATTCGAAATCGCTATTTTGCAACTGTCGTTTCTCCAGAAGTTGGAATTTCCACATTTTTATCTCGCCCGAACGCGATATGATATTGACTTCGACAATGTCGGAAAAATTCTCGAACTCCATAAAATCCCCATTCTGAAATGTTTCGAACTCTGCGCCTTCCGAAATATACAGGTATGGCAGGATACATAACGGCAATGCATTTTTATCTTTGAAATCAATAAATACCTCTGCTGTACTTCCGTTAATCAGTATATCTCTGTCGGTTAGAGCCGGATACGATGAACCGGCAATCTTAACGCTGTCGATATCGGCATCTCCGGCGGTTTGGGGAGGAATCAAACTGACTTTCCATGTCGATTCCACATTGAGCGAAGAAACAACGCTGAAATGAGCGCTGTCGTTGATATTGTTGAAACTAAAAGCGCTGATATTTACTCTTGCTCCTTCGGAATGAGTGATGTTGCCTGCCGTAACCGTCAGAGGCCAGTAGGACGAAGCCGTGCTTGTACGGGTAACTTTCAACTTTATCTGCTTGGAAATATTATCGATAACCGTTGCTTCTTCGTCAATTTTAATATAATTGTTTCCCGACGAATATGTGAATGGAAAACTGTAAATATCACCAACATTGCCTTGCATCAGCGTAAATTTCCAGTTTTGGTAATAACCGGTTCTGCTGTCGAGGATGATAAAGTCTTTGGAGGAATGATAGTCTGCGAAAAAAATGCTTTCGCCTGCCTTATAGCCGATTATTTGAGAATTTGAAGGTGGAGTCAGTATAGGAACGATTTCGATATCAATGTTTTGTGTAATCGACGATACGACCAGAATCAGTTTTCCTGCTTTGCTGTCCACTCCGATTTCCGATATTTCGCAGTTGCCGGATTTGACTTCGGCTTTCTGTTTTTTTGCATCCAGCGACACTGCCGACAGGATGTCCGAAGTTTCCGCTCTCGTAATCTCTTTGGTCTGTTGAAGAAATACTTTCCATTGCCGGATGTCTCCATTCTCGGCTTCAATATTATACACAACGCTGTCGCCATATTTGCCGAAAGACAGCCGCAAGGCTTTTTCGTCGATAACATTATGTCCTTCTTTGATATACGCATTCTCGGAAAGGACGGCAGAGGCACTTATCTCTACCGGAAAACCGGCGTCGAAACTGTACAGCGTTATCGTTCTTTTGATTGGATTTATAAATCCTTTTGTCGCAAACCCTTTATTTTGCGGAAATCCGGTGATCTCGAACTGTTTGAAATCGTTTCTGTCTTCCTGATTTTCGATGTCGAGTTTGATATAACATGGTTTTGGCAACCCGCTTTTCGCTATAAGATAAAAGGTATTCAACTGTATATCTTCCAAATCGAATTTTATATCGTCGAACGACGAAAATGATACGCCGGGAACAGCCTGTTCGGTTTCGGACGAAAATATCGGCTTGGCAACGATACTCATCGGAAAAAGCGTAACACCACGAAGAACAGGGATTTTAACCGTATCACCATTGATGACAGGAGTCCCCAACAAAATATTTGCAGGAGTAACCGATTTGATGTCAAAGCCTGTCAAACGGGATTCGTCGCTAAGATCTATGACTTTTGTACATGCTCCGCACAAAAACACAACAACGGAAACAAGCATGATTTTTCGCAAATCAACCTTTCCCGCCAGTCTGAAAATATGTATTATACATTTCATAATCAAATAATTTATATCGTTTATTAATAACAAATAATTTTCCAAAAGTATAAAAAAAATTTAATGAAGAGGCTATTATTTTTTGGAATAAATGCGGCATCTGATCCACGTCTCCTGTGTCTCTATGGGCTACGACTATCTGCAACTTTTTTTGAATTCCAAAATTTCCGACATTTGTCCGGCAAACATCTATTTCATCAGATACTCAACAAATTTGTTCACAGCTTTTCCTCTGTGAGAGATCAGATTTTTTTCGATTTGGCTCATTTGTGCGAACGAAATCAAAAATCCTTCGGGAGCGAAAACAGGGTCGTAACCAAAACCTTCGTTACCCTGTTTTTCGAACAAAATCGTTCCGTTCACGATGCCTTCGAACAGATGTTCCGTTCCCGAACTGTCGATGTACGCAATGACACATCTGAAACGGGCGTCACGATTATCCTTGTCCGACAATTCGTTAAGCAGTTTGACGATATTGTCTTCCGAGTTTTTATTTTCGCCGGCATATCTTGCCGAATACACACCGGGAGCACCGTTCAACGCCTTCACTTCCAATCCTGTATCGTCGGCAAAACATGGAAGATTAAACATCTTGTGGATAAATTGCGCTTTCTGCAAAGCATTTCCTTCGAGTGTCGATTCGTCTTCGGGGATTTCGTCGTCGAATCCAAGTTGTCCGGGGTTTACAATCGTATATCTTTTGCCGAGAATTGATTGAACCTCACTTATTTTATGTCTATTTTTTGTTGCAAATACGATTTTATTCATCATTCTTCACATTAAATTCCCCGTCTCATTCTCGCCACAGGGATATTCAGTTTTTCCCTGTATTTAGCGACAGTTCGGCGGGCGATGGAATAACCTTTAGTTTTTAATATTTCTTTTATTTCGTCATCTTTCAGAGGATTTTGTTTATTCTCTTTTTCAATACATTCCAGAATAATATTTTTCACGCCTCTTGTCGATACTTCTTTGCCTGCGTCGGACTGTATTCTTTCCGAAAAGAAAAATTTCAGAGGCAAAATCCCCCAATCGCACTGCACATATTTACTGTTCACAACCCTCGACACGGTCGAAACATCCAATCCCGTTTCATCCGCTATATTCTTCAAAATCATTGGACGCAGGTCGTTTTCGTCACCTGTTTTGAAATATTCCGTCTGGAAATCCATTATAGCGCACATTGTGTTCATCAAAGTTTCGTGCCTCTGTTTAACAGAATCGATAAACCATCGTGCCGAATCGATTTTTTGTTTCACGAAATTTATTGTATCCTTATCTTCCTGAGTGAGTTTACGTTTCGCCGAATAATCATTCACCATATTCGCATAATTCCTGTTTAGGCGCAGTTCGGGAATATTGTACGAATTAAGAGACAGTTCGAGATTACCGTTTTTGTATTCGAGTATAAAATCGGGAATAATCTGTTGAGCCTGTTCGACAAAAATATTTTCGTATCCTGTTCCCGGTTTTGGGTTGAGTTTCAGGATTTCCCGCACGGCGTCCTTAAATAAATTTTCATCGATTTCGAGTTTCAACATTATTTTCGAAAAATGTTTTTTCGAAAAATCATCGAAACAGTCGTTAAGAATAATTTCAGCAGTTTTTATTTCCTTTGTTTGTTCTTTGTTACTCAGTTGTATAAGTAAACATTCCTTCAGAGTTCTTGCGCCAACGCCCGGCGGGTCAAATGTTTGGATAATTTTCAATATTTCTTCCAACTCTTCTACATTCGATTCTATCCCGACTCTTGTAGCAATATCGTCGGTGATCGACTGGAGATTACGTCTCAGATATCCGTCATTGTCGATACTTCCGATTATGAACGATCCCAAAGCGTTTTTTCGACTGTCAAGGTCTTGAAAAGCAAGTTGTTCATCCAACAATTGCTGCAATCCTTCCGAATTGGTTACGGTCGAATATTCCCTGTGTTCGTCCTGCGAACTATTGTTTATCATGGTTTTGTAATTCGGAGTATCATCGTCGTTCATATAATCTGCCAACGACAGTTCACCTTCGTTACTGTCAATAATTTCGGCGGGTTGTTCGTCGATGTTTTTCACTTCATCTTCTTCCAATCCCGGATTTTCTTCCAATTCTTTTCTAATTCTTCGTTCCAATTGAAGTAGCGGCAGTTCAAGCAGTTTGATTGTTTGAATCTGCAACGGTGAAATCCTTATAAAGGATTTTTGGTTCATATTTTGCCCTATATCCATGCTTGTTTCAATATTTTAATGTTACTAAGTTAATAAAATTTTTCAATACTAATAAATTATCTGTCCGAGATTGGTACATATCGCTGTTCGTCAAGAATATTTCTGTATGCCGGACGAATAATACGTTTGCTTTTAAAATTTAACTCTTCGATACGATGAGCAGTCCATCCCACGATACGCGCCATCGCAAACAGCGGAGTATAAATAATTTGCGGTAAACCAATCATCTCATACACAAAACCGGAATACAAATCGACATTTGAACACACCTGTTTCGACTCCTTAAATTTGCAGAAACAATGTATAGCCCTCTTTTCCAGCAGTTCGAGAAAAGTAAATTCTTTCTCATATCCTTTTTCTTTTGCGAGGTCTGCGGCAAGTTCTTTTAACAGAATTGCACGCGGATCTGAAATCGTATATACCGCATGCCCAATACCATATATCAATCCCGACTTGTCGTAAACCTCTTTTTTCAGCATCCGGGTGAGATAAGTATCGATTTCGTCTTCGTTTGTCCAGTCGGCGATATTTTCTTTTAAATGGGCA
This sequence comes from Prevotellaceae bacterium, assembly GCA_031278135.1. Classification (GTDB taxonomy): domain Bacteria; phylum Bacteroidota; class Bacteroidia; order Bacteroidales; family UBA932; genus JAIRLF01. The sequence goes on from JAITKY010000209.1 coordinate 8,720, forward strand.
AACATGTTCGCTACCTGAATATTTGCGCCTCCGTGCAAAGGACCTTTCAATGAGCCGATTCCCGCAGCGATAGCCGAATAAGTATCTGTGCCTGTCGAACTTGTTACACGAACAGTAAATGTCGAATTATTTCCTCCTCCGTGTTCAGCCTGCAACACAAGCAAAAGGTCTAACATTCGGGCTTCCAATTGGGTATAAGTCCTTTTCAGCATATACAGGAAATTTTCGGCAATCGACAAATTTTCTTTAGGATGACGGATATTCAGCGAATGTCCCGATGTGCTGTGACGATAAATATTGTATGCATATGCGATAATTGCCGGGAACTTTGAAATCAGTTCAATTGACTGTCGCATAAGATTATCGGGCGAAATATCATCGGGATTAGGATCGAAATTATACATTTCGAGAACGCTGCGAGCCAAAATATTCATTATGTTTTGTCCCTCCAAATCAATGATATACAACTTTGTTTTTTGTTCGAGGGGCATATTGTCGTTTAACAGTTCTCTGAAATTTTGCAGATTTTCTTTATCGGGGAGTTCTCCCGACAGCATCAAGTATGCTATTTCCTCAAACCCAAACCGTTTCTCCTCAATCAAAGCGCGAACGATATTTTCTACATCGTAACCGCGATAATACAGTTTTCCGGGAATCGCTTTCACTACTCCTTCGGGAAGACGTTCATATCCAACTACATTACCTATCTGTGTCAATCCGACTAAAACTCCCGACCTGTCTTCGTTTCGCAAACCGCGCTTTACATTATATTTTGTAAACAGATCATTATCAATCTTACATGTAGTTTTTACTGTTTCGGACAGTTTGTAAATAAGATATTCCTTTTTCATATCATAATAATTTTTTAAACATCATTTAACATCAAATTTATAACCGTATCACCAAATTGAGTTGTCCCAATCGATTTCCCGCCGGTCATAAACCGTGCTAAATCGTTGGTAGCCTCACCATTGACAAACATCTGTTCCATAGCCGACGTTATCATGTTTGCTGCTTCGTTCCACCCGATATATTCGAGCATCATCACCGACGAAAGCAGTAATGATGAAGGATTTGCGATATTGCGACCGGCAATGTCGGGAGCAGTCCCGTGTGTAGCCTCAAAAACGGCATATCCGTTGGAATAGTTTATGTTAGCCCCTGGAGCAATGCCGATTCCGCCAACCATAGCAGCCAACTGATCGGAAATATAGTCGCCATTGAGATTCAATGTCGCTATAACAGAGTAATTTTCAGGAGCAATCAGGGTGTTTTGCAGAAAAGCGTCGGCGATAACGTCTTTTATTATTACTTTTCCTGCGGATTTGGCTTCGTATAAGGCTTTAGAAGCCTCATCTTCACCTTTTTCCTTCTTTATTTTATCGTACTGTATCATGGCGAAAATCCTATCGCCAAACTCGCGTTCTGCCAGAGCATATCCCCAGAGTTTAAAGCCTCCTTCGGTAAATTTCATTATGTTACCCTTGTGAACCAGAGTAACATCCGGCAATTTGTTTGCCAAAGCATACTCTATCGCCGAACGAACCAACCGCTCAGTTCCTTCCTGCGACACTGGTTTAACTCCAAAAGACGATGTTTCGGGAAAACGGATTTTCGAAACTCCCATTTCTCCGGTCAGGAATTGCAGGAATTTCTTTGCTTCGGGCGTTCCCTGCCGCCATTCGATTCCGGCATAGATATCTTCGGTATTCTCTCTAAAAATCACCAAATCAACTTTTTGAGGCTCTTTGATTGGCGACGCTATCCCCTTAAACCAGCGGACAGGTCGAAGACAAACATACAAATCCAAAGTTTGCCGAAGCGCCACATTCAACGAACGGATTCCTTCTCCGACGGGAGTTGTCAACGGTCCTTTGATTCCGACAACGTATTCGCGAAAAGCGGCTATTGTCTCGTCCGGCAACCAATTTCCCGTGATTTTGAATGCTTTTTCACCCGCAAACACTTCTTTCCATTCTATCGCACGTTTTCCGTTATACGCCTTTGCGACAGATGTATCGACGACGCGTTGAGTTACCGGCGTAATCTCCGCCCCCACGCCGTCGCCTTCGATATAAGGAATCGTAACTGTATCCGGCACAAGCAATTTCGTCTTATCTTTCTTTATCTTCATAACCTTTTTCTATATATGTAAATTCTCCGTATTTACAAGGAAAATTTAGTCCAAAGATATATATTTTTTTTAAATCAAACTTGTTTTTAAGTTTTATCGCTTTTATACAGGAAGATAAGTGATGCTAAAATTATAAACTCTACATCACAGGTTAAACAAAAACGCTGATTTGAGAGAGATATTTTTTGTTGTACAAGTACATTCCAAATTGTCGCATTCGGTGTGTCTGCGTAAATCTCTAAAATCAGCGTCGTCTGTGTGTTAATAATAATAAGTATTACTGTTTTTCGTTTTCGAGCAATGTTTTCAATTCATTTTCAAAGTTATACATACCGGTAATATTGTTCAGTATCCGTCCTTCCCTGTCCACAACAACATAGTGAGGAATACCGTTAAATGCAAACAACTGCCTGAACGAAAAATAATCGAGTTCACTGACTATATATGTGTGTTCAAGTCCCTGTTCTTCAATAAATTTATTGTACTGTTCTAATGGCGATTCTTTAGCGCCGGTGATGAAAACAAAAGCGACATCCTTGCTGTCCTTATGGGATTCGCGTATGGCTTTGCTATCTTTTATTTCAGAAACACAAGGTCCACACCATGTTGCCCAAAAATCTACCAGAATGTATTTTCCTTTGAACGGTTCGATAATTTTCTTGAAAGCAGCCGTTTCCTCTGTGTCCGGCAGTTCGTAAGCAGTCTGGACCTCAGGTGAAAAATATTTGTCGAAAAGTCGTTTGGCTTCTTGTTTTAGAAACTTTTCATGCAATGATTTATCCAAAATGGCAAGTATTTTTTTTGAAAATTCTTCATTATCTTTCATAGATTGCCCAAACATAAAAACCAGTTCTCTTGTCTTAATCATGTCGGATACACAACCGAGTTTCAATTTCAGTACATTTGTATATATTGAATCCTTTATGCGCCATTCGTTCAAATATGATAGTTCTAAATATTTTCGCTGATAATCTTTGATATGTTTTTTGTAACGCAATGCAAAAGCTTGCTCTGATTCGTTAATTTTCTCAAATATTTTTTGTCGTCCGTCGTTTGTACTGTCAAGTTGAAGTTGTTTGTTAAGAGAATCAATGTCTTTAAAATGTTTCACATCGTCCGGAGTTTTCGACAATCCGAGTTCTTCAAAAAGATATTGTTCAAGAGTGTTTGTTGATGGTTGATGTCGGTAACTGTCCGAAAATACCGAAGAATGTTCCAGCCGGTTGATGAACCCACTGAAACTTTTACTCGAAAGAATCTGTTGGTTGTTAACGGGAACATCTTTCAGAAATCCGAAAAATTCGGTCGGTAACATAGAGCTGGCTTGTGAAGGTCATTACTGACTGAGACATGCGGGATATGTCAATTTTATTGACTACTATCGAAAAGTGTCACCGTCATCTGCGCGCTAATCGAATAGGAAGAACGGGATTATTTTCCCCGTTTCCGACCTCTCACACCACCGTGCATACCATTCAGTACACGGCGATTCTCTTAAATTAAGACCGAAAAATGGAAAAAAACTTAAAACAATACTTCCATAACACCGTTTTTTTTGAGTTCTCGATAAAAAAATCACAAAAAAAAATCATTAATACACAGCGTAATACAAAGAAGATTAAAAAAAATTTCGAAAAAAAGTTGTTGTTTCAAAAAAAAGATATATCTTTGCGCCCTGAAATCGGATATGAGTTACGGCATATTCGGGATTAAAGAAACGAGTGAAAAAGAAGAAGCTTCCGTCTTATTTTTCGCATAAATCCGGAAAGGAATGAACAAAATTAAAGTGTATCTGAAGGATGTATATGTAGAACTTGCTACAAAAGTGACATGGCCTGCATGGAAAGATTTGCAAAGTAGCGCTATACTTGTAATGATAGCCTCGATAATCTTTGCATTAGTAGTTTTTGTTATGGATTTCAGTTTTGAATACATAATCAAATTTATTTATTCAATCTTATTGGGACAAGAAAGTTCCGGTTCGGTTGAATGATACATTTAAAAATAAAGATAGACAGTTGATATTATGGCAGAAGTAGGAAAAAAATGGTATGTATTACGCTCGGTTGGCGGTAAAGAGAAGAAAGCCAAAGAGTACATAGAGAACGAAATACGGAATTTGCATCTTGAGAATTATGTATCTCAGGTACTTATTCCTACGGAAAAAGTCTATCAAATCAAAAACGGAAAAAAAGTAAGCGCCGAACGTATCCTGTATCCCGGATACGTCTTTGTAGAAGCCTTATTGGAAGGCGAAGTCGTTCATGTATTGCGTAATATACCCAATGTAGCCGGTTTTCTGTCGGAGACCAAAGGAGGCGATCCCGCCCCTTTGCGTACAGCAGATGTAAATCAGATGCTTGGGCATGTTGACAAGTTATCAGAGAAATCGGGCGAAGAAATCGCAATACCATTTTTTGTCGGTGAACCGGTTAAAGTCATCGATGGACCGTTCAACGGTTTTTCGGGCACCATCGAAGAAGTTTACGAAGAGAAAAAGAAATTGAAGGTAATGGTCAAGATATTTGAACGTAAGACACCTTTAGAGTTAAATTTTGTTCAAGTAGAAAAGGAATAAAAAAAAGTTAATTAATTATGGCAAAAGAAATTGTCGGGCTAATCAAACTTCAGATAAAAGGTGGAGCAGCAAATCCCTCGCCTCCGGTAGGACCGGCATTGGGTTCGAAAGGGGTGAACATAATGGAGTTTTGTAAGCAATTCAATGCACGGACACAGGATAAAGCAGGGAAAGTATTGCCTGTCATTATCACTGTTTTTTCAGACAAATCGTTCACATTCATCATCAAACAGCCGCCCATCGCGATACAGTTGAAAGAAGCGGCGAAATTGAGCAAAGGTTCGGCTGAGCCTAACAGGAATAAAGTAGCGAATATCAATTGGAAACAAATACGTGTAATTGCTGAAGACAAAATGCCGGATATGAATGCATTCACCATCGGCGCCGCAATGCGCATGGTAGCAGGCACAGCCCGCAGTATGGGAATAAAAGTAGAAGGTAATTTTTCCGAAAATGTCGAATCATAAATTCATGCGAAAATGAGCAGGTTAACAAAAAATCAGAAACGAGTAAAAGCAAAAGTCGAACCGGGCAAACAGTACAAATTATCGGAAGCAACCAAGTTGTTGAAAGAGATAAGTTACACTAAGTTTGATGCTTCGGTAGACATCGCTGTTCGTTTGGGAGTCGATCCCCGCAAAGCCGACCAACTGGTGCGCGGCGTAGTCACCCTTCCGCATGGAACGGGAAAAGTTACACGAGTGTTGGTTCTCTGTACCCCCGATAAGGAACAGGAAGCAACCGAAGCAGGAGCCGATTATGTCGGACTCGATGATTATATCGAAAAAATCAAACACGGTTGGACCGATGTGGACGTAATAGTCGCAACGCCAAGCGTTATGGCGAAAATCGGCGCAGTGGGAAGGATCTTGGGACCGAGAGGTCTGATGCCCAACCCCAAAACCGGCACCGTAACTATGGATGTAGGCAAGGCAGTTCAGGAAGTCAAAGCCGGCAAAATCGATTTCAGGGTAGATAAAACAGGTATTGTACACAGCGGCATAGGTAAACTTTCGTTCAGCGACGAAAATATATCAGCAAACGTGAAGGAATTCATCGACGTGATAATCAAGTTGAAACCCCGCGCAGCTAAAGGTACTTACATCAAAAGTATCTATCTGTCATCGACAATGAGTATGGGTTTGGCAATAGACCCCAAATCAGTTTCCGAATAAGCATTAAATCAGGAGAATAAAGTAATGAGAAAAGAAGATAAAACAGCGATAATAAACAATATATCGGAAGAGTTAAAAACATATCCGAATTTCTATGTCACTGATATTTCAGGATTAAATGCAGAAACGACATATCGATTGAGGAAATTGTGTTTTGAGAAAGGCGTCAAATTGACAGTGCTGAAGAACACATTGCTAAAAAAAGCGTTGGAAAAGAACGATTTTCCGGAGTCCGACTTGTACACGGTATTGGAAGGTCCCACAGCGGTTATGTTCTGTGAATCAGCGAGTACTCCGGCAAAACTGATCAAAGAGTTTCACAAGTCGGCAGGCGGCGACAAGCCCGTCCTCAAAGGAGCATACGCTCAGGAATGCGTGTTTGTTGGCGCAAATACACTGAATGAGCTTGCAAATATCAAAACGCGCGAAGAATTGATTGGCGACATCATTTCTTTGTTGCAGTCACCGGCAAAGAATGTCATTTCGGCATTGCAAGGCAATGCAGGACAGAAAATTGCAGGCATTGTTAAAACATTATCGGAACGGTCCGAGTAAAAAGCAGTAAATAAAAAAAATTCGAATTATTAATTTATAAATTTAAAAATAAAATGGCTGATATCAAGAAATTTGCAGAAGAGTTAGTTAATCTTACCGTAAAAGAGGTACAGGAACTTGCTACGATATTAA
>JAITKY010000284.1 GCA_031278135.1 Prevotellaceae bacterium
AATATATTTATATGTTAAAATAGAAATCTAAGGAAAAATTATCGCATGCAACACTGCATGCGCATTCGCATCGAAAAGAAAGGAAAAAAGTCGGCAAGTAAAATGGCTGAGAAAACAATTCCAGAATATTTAACAAAATTTCGCAGCTGGCATCCCGAAAATGTCTTTCGGATCTGTTTTCCCAACCTCTTTCGTTCATCTAACTTGTTACTTACTATAGAATTTATATCATTCATAATATACAAAATTAATACCATTTCAGAGTGCAAAGGTAAGGGGGTTAAATGGCGTGAACAATACCATATTTATGGTATTTTTGTGAATTGACAAAAATATGAACGGTAACAAGGCTTATATTCCTCTAAAAATCAGTGCTATTATAAATGTTCGCTTCGTGCCGCAACTAAAAACGAAATGATACTTGAAATGGACTGTTAATATATTATTTATGGAAAGCGTCATTGCAAGTAAACGTACCCTTTCAGATATAATTAATTACGGATGTAATTGTAAGATTGTTTACTCGAGTTTCCTACCTTTTATAAATACAGGCATAACAAAAAAGTTATGATTTGTCCAGCACAGCGCTCATAATTCATAATTCTTATCTCACATTTTTTAGCCAGCAAAGGTCTGCAAGGGTCTGCAAGTATAAATTTGCACATTAACAAAAAGAGTCTTACTTTTGTCGTTGTTTATAGGAATAAATTTTCGATGATATTGAAGATTTTTATTAATTAACGTGCTGTTTTTTATGGACAAACAATTTATTGAAACGGATGATGCAGTAATCCGTTTTTCGGGAGATTCCGGGGATGGGATGCAATTAACCGGAACGCTTTTTGCCGATACGGCGGCCTTTTTAGGTAATGGAGTTTCCACTTTTCCTGATTTTCCTGCTGAAATACGTGCACCACAGGGCAGTCTTGCCGGCGTGTCGGGGTTTCAAGTACATGTCGGGAGCGGCGAGGTTAGAACTCCGGGAGATTATTGTGATATCCTTATCGCTATGAATCCGGCGGCGTTGAAAGCCAACGCTCAATGGGCAAAACCGGCATCGACCATTATTGTTGATTCCGATCTGTTCACCGAAAAGAACATCGAAAAAGCGGGAATCAAAGGAGCTAACATTTTTGAAGAATTGAAACTGAACGACAGGAATATACTCTATGCACCTATAACCACGCTTACAAAAGAATGTCTGGCAGATTCGACGCTGGACAACAAAGCCAAATCACGCAGTAAGAACATGTTCGCGCTCGGAATATGTTTCTATCTGTTCAATCAACCATTGACTTATGCCGAAAAGTATTTCGAAAACAAATTCAGGAAAAAACCGCAGTTTATCGAACCAAACAAACTTGTATTGAGAGGCGGGTATAATTATGCCGCTAATATACAGGCTATTCCGAACACTTATAAGATAAAGACATCGAATCCTGAAAAGGGCGTTTACCGGAATATTCATGGAAATCAGGCTACGGCTTGGGGTTTGATTGCCGCTTCCGAAAAGTCGGGATTGCCGTTGTTTTGCGGATCGTATCCCATCACTCCTGCGACGGGAATTTTGGAAGAGTTGGCAATACGGAAAGATCTTGGCGTCAAAACCCTTCAGGTGGAGGACGAAATTGCCGGAATCTGTACGGCAATAGGAGCGGCGTTTGCTGGAAATCTTGCCGTTACGACTACTTCGGGACCGGGTCTGTCGTTGAAATCGGAGGCTTTGGGTTTGGCGGTCATGGTCGAACTTCCGGTAGTGATTGTCGATGTTCAGAGAGGAGGACCATCGACCGGATTGCCCACTAAAACAGAACAATCGGACTTATCGCAGGCTCTTTGGGGACGCAACGGCGAATGTCCGCTGATAGTGATGTCGGCGCAGTCGCCTGCCGACTGTTTTGAAAAAGCGTTCCGGGCAGCGAAATTAGCTGTGGAACACATGACGCCGGTGATTTTGCTGTCCGACGGCTTCATTGCAAACGGTTCGGAGCCGTGGCTGATTCCTTCAGTTGCCGGTTTTCCCGACATCAAAGCGCCGATAGTTCCCGAAGGTACAACCGGTTACATGCCATACGCACGGGACGAAGAACGTTTGGCACGATTCTGGGCGATTCCCGGAACTCCGGGTCTGGAACACCGTATCGGCGGATTAGAGAAAGACTTTCTCAAAGGCTCGCCATCGATAGACCCACAAAATCATCAACTTATGGTCGATATGCGAGCTGCAAAAGTCGCAAAAGTCGCCGATTTTATTCCCGAACAGGAAATCATTGGCAACACGGAAGGCGATTTGCTTGCAGTCGGCTGGGGTGGTACGTTCGGACATCTCTACACTGCTGTTACACAGTTACAGAAAAAAGGTAAGGACATCAGTCTGGCGCATTTCAACCACATCAATCCGTTACCTAAAAATACAAGAGAGATTTTCGAAAAATTCAAACAAATCATAGTCTGTGAACTCAATTCGGGACAGTTTGCCAATTACTTAAGGATGAAATATCCGCATATAATTTTCGAACAGTACAACAAAGTGCAGGGATTGCCTTTCACCGTGATTGAACTCACAAACAAATTTAACACTTTAATAACAAAATAAATATGACAACAAAATATGCGTCACAGGATTTTAAGAGCGATCAGGAAGTAAAATGGTGCCCCGGTTGCGGAGATTATGCCATATTGGCTGCCGTGCAGAAGGCTTTACCCGAAGTGGCTGAAATATTGGAGTATAAAAAAGAACGGTTTACCTTTATATCTGGTATAGGCTGTTCGTCGCGTTTCCCGTATTACGTTAATACCTACGGTTTTCACGGTATTCACGGAAGGGCGGCGGCGATTGCAACCGGAATTAAAGTAGCGAATCCTGCTCTCAGCGTCTGGCAAATCACGGGCGATGGAGACGCTTTGGCAATCGGCGGTAATCATTTTATTCACGCAGTAAGAAGAAATATTGATTTGAATATCATACTGTTCGATAATCAAATCTATGGTTTGACAAAAGGACAGTATTCTCCGACATCGCGGCTTGGAACGGTAACAAAAACGTCGCCTTTCGGGACTGTGGAACACCCTTTTGTCCCCGGCGAAATCGTTTTGGGAGCACGCGGCACGTTTTTTGCCCGTACTCTCGACATTGACATTAAATTGACTGCCGAATGCCTTGTCGCTTCGGCGAAACACGACGGAACTTCTGTCACGACAGTACTGCAAAACTGCGTCATTTTCAACGACGGAACACACAAAGAATACGCCGACAAAGACATCAGGGAAGAACGGACAATTGTTTTGCGACACGGCGAACCAATGATATACGGTAAAAACAGAGACAAGGGTTTGATGATTGATTATGAGAATCTAAGGTTGAAATCGGTAAAAATCGGCGAAAATGGCATCACCGAAAAGGATATCCTTGTTCACAACATGGAAAATCCCAATCCCGGAATACACATGATGCTGGTAAACATGAAGTTTCCCGATTTTCCGGTGGCGCTGGGAGTGATAAGGGCAGTGAAAGATTCGACATACGACGACAATGTGCGTGAACAGATAGAACGAAGCCGGCAACATCCTGTCTGTTCGAATGTCGATGAGTTGCTGAGAAGCGGCTCTACATGGACGATTGATTAATTTTTTTAATCACATAAAATTACTGTTCCAGCGACATTTTTTACCGTTTCATCGTTTTTTTGTTTGTACAAAGATAATTATCCATATCTTTGCAGCGAAAATAATATAAATGATTGTATTATATATAACTAAATTGGTTGATGAAAATGAATTATAAAACAGCGCTTGTACTATCGATTGTAATAAGTTTGCGGGTAAAAGCCATCTTTTTAATGGCGTTTTATATCGGGAGATTTAATTTTTAATTTTTTTATACTATGAATAATATAAAGTATGGATACGGACAAAAGTATTTCAGAGTACTGATTTTGTTTTGCTTATTGAGCTTATGTTTTTCGTGTAGCCGAAAACACGAAGATCCCCCGCTAAAAACACGGACGGTTATCGTTTATATGGTCGGCGACAACACGTTAAATGCTTATATTGATCCTGATATCAACGAAATGGAACAGGGATGGAAAGACAGTTTCGATGGCGATTTGATTGTTTATGTTGACCAAACAAGAGTAGCCCCGTATGTTCTTAAAATATCCTCCGATAGAACTAATTCTGTTGTTTCTAAGGAAGTTATAAAGTATTCCGAACAAAATTCGAGTTCGGTTGAAGTAATGGATAAAGTGCTTTCGGATATAAAAAGCATGTATCCGGCAAAATCATACGGGCTGATACTCTGGTCGCACGCTAACGGCTGGCTTCCTGCTTCGTCTTCGAACACCACCAGATCGTTTGGCGACGACGGCGGCAAATCGATGAATATAGAGGAACTTGCCAAATTGTCGGGAAAATACGATTTTTTTATTTTCGACGCTTGTGATATGATGGGCATCGAAACGGCTTACGAATTGAAAAACAATGCCGATTATATCGTTGCTTCGGTTACCGAAGTTCTCGCTGATGGCTTTCCTTACAAGAACATTTTGGAATATTTATTCACGGAAGATGCCAACCTTATATCTGTAAGTGAGAAATTTATGGAATTATACAAGTCGTATTCCGGTCAAATGCAGACAGCGGCAATGTCGGTAGTGAAAACCGCAAATCTGGACGAGATAGCAAGCTTGTCGAAAAGTCTGATACAGAAATACAGGGATAATATTAGCAACCTCGATGTGTCGCAAATCCAAAAGTACGATTCGAATGAACCGACGCTGCTTTTCGACTTTCTTGATTTTATGGAGAATATCGCCGAAAATGACGCTAATTTGCAGACACTTAGCGATAAACTGTCATCTGCTGTGATATTCGAAGATCATACTCCGTCCATACTGACAATAGATAATAATGGAAAAGATATAATGATCGAGGTACAAAGAAGTTGCGGATTGAGTTGCTATATCCTCGGACAACATAGCAGTCTCGATTATGCATATACAAAAATGGCATGGCATAAGGCAGTTTATTAATTAATTACAAGTTGAAAATTACGAAAAATGCTGACACTTTTTCATACTGCCGACTGGCATATTGGCCAGAATTTTTACGGATATGACCGGAAAGATGAACATCTGTTTTTCTTCGACTGGCTGAAAAAACAGACTAAAGAACTGTGCCCCGACGTTTTACTTATTGCCGGCGATGTGTTCGACAGTCCCAATCCTTCGGCAGAATCACAGAAAATTTACTATAAATTTCTGCACGAAATAACTTCCGGAAATCCTAATCTTCAAATTATTATCATTGCAGGTAATCACGATTCGGCGGCGCGTCTCGAAGCGCCAAATCCTTTGTTCGAAGAGATGAACATCACTGTCAGAGGACTCGTCAAACGCACTCAGGATGGGGAAATTAACTGTCGTGACTTGTTGATTCCCGTCGTGAAAAACGGGAAAACTGTCGGTTGGTGTGTTGCCGTTCCGTATTTGCGTCAGGGCGATTATCCTGCAGCAGAAAATTATGTACAGGGTATTGAATTGATGTACAAAGCGTTGTATGCCGAATTGTCAAAGATAAAAACGCCCGATCAGGCAGTTATTGTCACCGGACATTTGCAGACAAAAGACGCTCTTTTGTCTGATAAAGACCGCTCAGAACGGGCAATAATCGGAGGTCTGGAATGTGTTCCGGCAAATATTTTCGACAACGACGAAATAGCGTATGTGGCTTTAGGACATCTTCATCGGTGTCAGAAGGTTGCGGGACGTAAAAATATTCAGTACGCCGGAAGTCCGTTGCCGATGTCGTTTGTCGAAAAAAACTACGAACAGGGAATTAATCTCGTTCAATTCAACAGCAGCAAAATCGAAATGATAGAACGGATAAACTTTAATCCACCAGTCGGGCTGTTGAGTTTGCCATCCGAACCAAAACCTCTCGACGACGTTATGAATGAAATAAATAAACTTCCCGACGGAGAAATTACATCCAATTCACCATATCTTGAAATAAAAGTATTGCTGACCGAACCCGAACCGTCAATCCGTTATCATATCGAAAACGCATTGAAAAACAAATCGGTGAAACTCGCATGTACTGTTTCCCACAAATCCGATACGGAAGAAAAATCAGAAAAAACAATGGAATATAACGAATTGCAGGAAATAAATCCTGTCGAAATAGCAAAAATAGCCTTTCGTAATCAATACGGCGACGAAATGCCCGAAAATCTTCAAAATCTGTTGCAAAGTGTAATCAGAGAAATTGATTGTTGATTACCTTCAGACGTAAATAGTATTTGTCCGAAAACCACAATATTCAAATTTATAGTAATTTATATGCGAAAAAAGATTTGAAACTTTACTCACATTGCGAGCAATCAGCTGGTATTATCCAGATTCTCAAGATTTCGATTTTTTTAATTTTGAGGACTACAGATTTTTTACGAATGAAAGGCGCATGTTTCAATTTCAGAAGGTCGTATATATATATATCCCTAAATCCGCACAAATCCAAAAAAAGACCTACTACAAAGTGTTGTTAATTACGCAATTAACAAACACTTTGCACAAGTCGAAAATTTCACCTAATTTTACGCTGTCAAACAATTAAAATTAAGACAATGAAATTTTACA
>JAITKY010000288.1 GCA_031278135.1 Prevotellaceae bacterium
CCTTAATCAACGCTCTACGATTCTTGTTAATCAAACCCGAAAATCAATAAACAACCAGTGATTTTAGTCAGAAGGCTATGGTAAAACCATTTATAACGCAAGAATATTGTACGATGAAACTACTGTAAAACAAGTAATTAGATTTGTTATTTCATTTTTGATTTGGTAATTACATTAAATTATCTACTTTTGCACATTGTAAAATTCGTATGAATACAATGGGTAAAATGAATCATATATCGCTGAAACAGTTATTACGACAGATATTGTTTTTATGTATTCCGACAATTTTTGTCGTTTATGTTCTGATTTATATGACCTCGAATCACTTTCCGTTGTTAAATCACAGTCATCATTTGTCACAGACGGTGTATTTTATGATTGGATTATTGGTATCGTCAGGTTTTCATTCGTTCAGGTTCAGGTTTTTTCCCTCATTTGTCAGCCTGATACTTCTGTTTGCTGGGATTAGTTTTTTTATCGATAACTTTGCAGTAGGCGAATTTGATACGTTTTTTCTGTCGATAGATTTTCTGTTATTCCGAATGTTGTTTATTTCGGGCTGGATATGTGGGTGGGGCTTTTCGCGTTCCAAATATTTTCCTGCCGTCTTTTCGACCATATTATTATCAACAGGAGTAATAATCACGGCTTTATCGGGAGAAACAGACGCCAGTTACACACTGAAAAATTTCGTTCCGGTACTTGTTTACGCTTTTTACATCATTTTCATGAGCGAACTGTTGCGCAATACCGATGAAAAAGAGTTGCGTTCGTGGATTAAGCCTGTCAAAGGTTTTTTGCTGTATTCGGCAGCTATGACGTTGATTATATTGCTTATGTTCAACGTTTTCAAGCGTGAAATCAAGACATTGGAAGTTAAATGGGTCGAAGGGTCCATCAAAAACGACAACAAAAACAGTCTGTACGAAATGCTGCCCGACAGTTCCATCCGGATGAAAGATGCGATGCAAGTCAATGACAATCTTAATCGTAACGCCTCGGGACAAAGCGAAGACATCACGCTTTTTGTTGCCTATATCGATAATTTTTTCCCAAACAGCGATGTTCCCAATCCGCTTTATTTTGTTTCCGAATATCTTACGACTTTCGACGACTATACCGAAACATTCGAATCCGACTCATTAATGCCTTACAATGACCTTTTTTCGCCCGATCCTTCATCGATACCACTGTATTTCACTGCTATCGACGAGTCAGTCATCGAAAACGGGATGTCGCATACATACAGGAAAGTTGTCGAAGCCGAAGTTTACAAAGTCAAAGCCTCTCCAACTGAGTTTACTGCGCCCTCGACAGCCTTTTATTGTCAGCCTATAGCGGTCAAAAACGACGATTACTCGCAATATACCTCTGCATACAGGGCTAAAATGTGGGTCAGCGAGTTGAACAGCGCATATTTTGTGTATAACAATACTGAAGACGACATGTCGATGTACAATTTTCAGAAACAACGGTTTAACTTGTTGCATACGGTTAAAAATTTCGATGATGTGGACACTGCTTTTGTCAGTTATTATACGAAATATCCCAACAATCCCATTTACGATACGTTAAAAACGATTGCGCATACAATTGTCAATAAGGCAAAAGCAAAAACACCCGTTGACAAAATCCTCGCTGTCAGAGATTATTTCATCGAAAACGATTACAAATATTCGGATGTTGCCACGACCGTCCCACCCGGAACAAGGATATTGAATTTCCTTCTGAACGACCATGTTGGCAATTGCACATATTATGCCGGAAGCACGTATCTTTTACTGCGTGCCTGCGGAATCCCGACACGCATAGCCACAGGATACGCCATCGTTGATCGCAGCAGTAATAACAAAGGTTGGTATTGGATCTATAACAAACAGGCACATGCGTGGGTTCAGGTGTTTTTCCCTAAATATGGCTGGCTCGATTTCGACACAACTTTCGGTGATTCCGAGCAGTCGGAAGCCCCCGGCACCGACGGAACACCGCCACTCGACCCGCAAAAAGCATGGTTCGCTGCAACAGGAGCGGTAGTAAGTGTGGACAGTGTCCGAAAATCCATACAGTTTAACATGGAGAAATTGGTGTATTTCGACAATGAATACACACTCGAAACGCCTCACAATGTGAAGTTAGACATGTCGCTTGCAAAGTTGTATAAAGATTCGGCGCATATCGCCCTTCGTGATATACAGAACGGCGACAAAGGAGCAGCAATCTCGTTCACCCGTACGGATGATGTTGTGAAATCGAGAAATCTCTCTATCAGCGCTATTTTGAAAAAACTTCCTTCGCCCGTTCCGGTTGACGAATTCAGGCTGGAAGTGAAAAAAGAAGAACAAAAACCGGCAGATAAATCCTTAACGGACGCCGACAGAAAAAAAGCGCATAATCTTTGGATTACCGTTATTATACTGGTATCTATCCTTTTTATAGCGGTGATTATAATATTGTCTATCCCATATATCATCTTTGTGTCGTACGCCCGTCGCGCCCGCCGTATATCCGACCCGCGAAAGGAAGCATATTATCCATACCGGGCGGCGATGTTTTTGATGTACCAAATGGGATATTTCAGGAATGAACTGACGCCGATGCAATATGCAGGACAAGTGATAGACAGAAACTTGGGGACTTTGTTTGAAGCGTTCACAGCAACTTATCTCAAAACAAAATATGCAAATCAGGAACTTACCAACGAAGACAGTCAAAGAATATTGACTTTCTATACACCTTTCGAGCAGGCAATTAAATCGAAAATCAGTTTCAAAAAACGGTTGTTGCATTTTATGAACATATATAATACTTTGGAATATTTCACAAAACCTCGACAGCCCGATTGATAGTTTGTTTAAATAATAATTGGTAAAAAAAGATATGAATACAAGAAGAATAGGAGTATTGACATCAGGGGGAGACGCCCCGGGAATGAATGCGGCTATCAGAGCCGTCACACGCGCCGGAATAAATAATGGATTTGAGGTATTTGGTATTCGACGCGGATACAAGGGATTGATGGAAGGCGACATTTTCCAGTTGCGGTCGGAAGATGTGAGCGGAATTATTCAGAGCGGAGGTACTTTTCTGCAAACTGCCCGAAGCGCCGAATTTCGCACGGTCGAAGGTCGGCAACTTGCTTATGAGCAGTTGAAACAATATAATGTTGATTCTTTAGTGGTTATCGGCGGAGACGGCTCTTTTACGGGCGCCAATCTGTTGTCGAAAGAAACAAATTTGAACATAATAGGTATTCCCGGAACAATCGATAACGATTTGTACGGAACAGATTATACAATAGGTTATGATACAGCGCTTAATACAGTTATGCAGGCAGTAGATAAAATTAGAGACACCGCCAACTCGCACAACAGAGTGTTTTTTGTCGAGGTGATGGGACGCGAGGCCGGATTTATTGCCATGAACGGCTGTATTGCATGCGGCGCCGAGGTAGCGATGATTCCCGAAGAAAAAAATCAGTTAGATAAAGTCCGTAACTATCTGTCCACCCGTGGTAACAAAAAAAAATCGACAATCATACTTGTCGCCGAAGGTATCGCCGAAGGTAATGCAACAGAGATATCGCACAAAATGGAGGCCGAATTTCCACAATTCGAGATTCGTCTCTCTATTCTCGGACACATGCAGAGGGGCGGTTCTCCGACAGCAAAAGACAGAATTGTAGCGAGTTTCATGGGTATTGCCGCAGTCGAAGCGCTGTTGGACAATCAACGAAGCCTTATGGTAGGCTGGGTGAACGAACAGCCGGTGTATGTCCCTCTTAACAAGGTCATAAAGATGCATAAGGGAATAACGCATGAGTATGTCAAACAGGCGGAATCGATAAGTACATTCATGCCGGTCGAATAAATGTGAAAATGTGAAAAAAATAGATACATATATAATAGGGAAATTCATCGGGACATTTCTGCTGATTTTGTCCCTTATCATCGTGATAATAATTATTTTCGACATAAGCGAACATATCGACGATTTTGTCGCTAAAAAAGCGCCTCTGGGAAAGATTATCTTCAACTTTTATCTGACGATGATCCCATTCTATGCAAACACGTTCAGTTCCCTGTTTGTGTTTATTACAGTTATCTTTTTCACTTCGAAAATGGCATACAACACCGAAATTGTAGCCATACTGTCGAGCGGAGTAAGTTTTTTGCGAATGCTGTATCCTTATTTTATTTCGGCGGCTATGATATTCACGTTCAGTATTGTGTTGAATCATTTTATCATACCGCCCGCAAACAAGATAAGACTGGAATTTGAATCGCAATATATGAAAAATCCTTACCAGAGAAAAAGTATGAATATGCATCTTCAGATTCAGCCGGGTATATATTTGTATATGTCGAATTTCTATCATTCGTCGAATCGCGCCAGTAATTTCTGTCTCGAACGTTTCGAGGGAAATGTGTTGAAATCAAAACTCATAGCCGATTATGCCGTTTACGACAACAATAAAAAAGTGTGGCAACTGAATAATTATTTTATCAGAGATTTGTCCGATTCTACGGAGATTATCACCACAGGCGCCAAAATGGATACGGTAGTCAATTTTTCCGCCGAAGAACTGAAACAAAGAGACAATGTGATAACATCAATGAATTATTTCGAGCTACAGGACAATATCAAAGAACAAAAAATGCGCGGACAAAACCCTAACAAGTCTTTGCTCGAAAACTACAACCGAACGTCTATTCCTTTTTCGGTCTTTGTACTTACTTTGATTGGCGTTTCGATTTCGTCACGCAAAATCAGAGGCGGTATCGGAATGCAGATAGGTATAGGTATCGCTTTAAGTTTCATCTATATATTGCTGTTGCGTTTTAGCGAAGTGTTTATTCAAGTGGGCGTCGCAAGTCCTGTGTTAGCAGCATGGATACCGAATTTTATTTTTATCGCCGTGGCTATCGTGCTTTATTTCAAAGCACCTAAATAGACCTAC
>JAITKY010000028.1 GCA_031278135.1 Prevotellaceae bacterium
CCAAACAACTGTTCGATCTGGCTCTGCTGGCAAACAATAGATTGACAGGCGAAGAACTCGATAAATTCGTAAAACGAAGTATCGAATTGCTGAAATGATAACGTCGTAAGTATATAAAAAAATGAATTATATTGCCTGCAGAATTTTCTGCGGGCAATTGTTTTTCATTATTTTTGATGACTTTCAGTTGAAAAAATACCTGAAAACAGGTATTTTTTACAATTTCCGCCACATGTACCTTTGCAAAATTATTTATTGTATTAATATATAAAATATCAGTTAATTATGAAAGATATTGCAATTATTTACGGTTCATCGACCGACAACACTAAAAACGTAGCGCAGAAAATTGCGCAAAAGTTTGCGGGCGAGAATGTTTTATTGAAGGATGTTTCATCGCTTAAATTCAGCGATTTGGCAAACTATCCCAATATTATTTTAGGCACTTCCACTTGGGGACTGGGCGATTTGCAGGACGATTGGAGCGATCATTTGACAGATTTGCAAAATGTTGATTTGACGGGAAAAACGCTTGCATTTTTCGGGTTGGGCGATTCCTCATCGTATTCCGACACGTTTACCGACGGAATGGGATTGCTGTACGAGGCTATCGAAGGAAAAGGCTTTAAATTGGCAGGCGAATTTCCGACTGACGGCTATAGTTTTGATTCGTCAAAAGCAGTCAAAAATGGCAAATTTATTGGCGTGGCAATAGACGAAGATAATGAAAGCGATCTTACGGAACAGCGTATAAATGCGTGGATTACGAGCATAATTCCGGCATTGCAATAAAAAAATTGCAAAAAGAATGAGGCAAATATAAATAAAATAACTATCTTTGCGCCAAATTATATGCTGACCGGAATGTTCCGGTATCCAGTAAAAGTTAATCGTAATGAGTACTAAAAAATTTAAATTGTTTTTTTATGTTTGGTTATATTTTAGTGTTTGTGATAGTGGTATTTGTAGCAATGGCTGCAATATTTGCCCGATACAAAAGATGTCCGTCCGACAAAATTCTTGTCGTTTATGGGCGTACCGGTAAAAATTCCGAAGGCGGAATAAGTTCCGCTAAATGTATCCACGGAGGAGCATCGTTTATATGGCCTGTTTTTCAGAGTTATGCCTTCCTGGATTTGACTCCGATCCCGATTGAATGTAACTTGACTAATGCGTTGAGTAAACAGAATATCAGGGTCGATGTGCCTTGCCGTTTCACTGTTGGTATTTCGACTGAACCCGACAATATGCTGAATGCAGCAGAACGTTTGCTGGGTTTGTCGCTCGAAAACATTCAGGATTTGGCAAAGGATATACTGTTTGGTCAATTGCGTCTTGTTATTGCGACTATGGATATCGAAGAAATCAATTCCGACAGGGATAAATTTCTGTTGAATGTCAGCCAGAATGTCGAAATGGAACTTCGTAAAATCGGCTTAAAGTTGATAAATGTGAACGTTACCGACATCCGTGACGAATCGGGATATATCGAAGCGCTCGGAAAAGAAGCCGCAGCAAAAGCTATCAACGAAGCAAAAAAGAGCGTTGCCGAACAAAACCGTTTCGGTGAAATCGGTAAAGCCGAAGCCGACAGGGACAAAGATATCCGTATAGCCGAAACGGTCAGGGATACCCGTGTTCGTACTGCCGACGCCAACGCTACTGCTGTCGAAGGTGAAAACAAAGCGAAAATTGCTATTGCCAATTCCGATTCCACACGAAGGGAAAAGGAGGCCGAAGCCCTCAGAAAAGCAATTGCCGCCGAAAAAGTACAGTCAGCCAAGGCTTTGGAAGAAGCGTATGCCGCCGAAAAAGTTGCGGAAGATGTTCGTGCCCAACGTGACAAAGCATCCCAAAACGCCGACATAATTGTACAGGCAGAAATCGAAAAAGAAAAAGCCATTATCGCTGCCGAAGCCGAAGCCGAAACATTCCGCCGCAGAGCGAAAGGCGAAGCCGATGCTATATTTGCCAAAATGGACGCACAGGCACGAGGTATCAATGAGATACTTACTAAACAGGCTGCCGGTTTCAGCCAGTTGGTGAATGCTGCCGCCGGCGATCCGCAAAAAGCAGTGTTGATGATGATTTCGGACAAGTTGCCCGAACTGGTAAAAACACAGGTCGAAGCAATCAAAAATATTAAGATTGACAAGATTACTGTGTGGGACGGTCAAGGAAAAGATGGTAAAACATCTACAGCCAATTTCGTTTCGGGATTAATGAAATCTGTTCCTCCGTTAAACGACCTTTTCAATATGGCAGGAATGCAATTGCCCGAATATTTAGGCGAAAGCAAAGACAATATGGAGAAAACAGAAGAAAACAAGTAGGCGATTTTAAATTGTGTTTATACAAGGAAAGTCCCTGTTTTTGAAAAATGGGGGCTTTTTATGTATTAATCATTGATTATTCATTTTCTTCGTAATAATAAGAATATTTTGGGAAACATTAGCAAACAGGAAAAAAAGTATATAAATTCCTTGTCTGTCAAGAAATACAGGGACAAAGAACGGTTGTTTACTGTTGAGGGGGAAAAGTCGGTACGGGAATT
>JAITKY010000107.1 GCA_031278135.1 Prevotellaceae bacterium
TTGACTCCGGTTTCCCTGTAACCCTGTTTCATCTCTTCAAGATCGACAAGGGCAACGTCCCACAAATCATTATCTGCTGCCATACAGGCAATGATTGTACGTTCTACTTTGACAGGCTCAGGATCTTCGTCTTTGCTGCACGAGGTAATCAAAAAAATGATAATTGTTATTATAATGTTGTTTCTCATTTTCATTATTTATTAAGCGCATTTACCGGATTTTCGCGGCATGTTTTATAGACTCGTCCGCCGACACACAGGACAATAATCATAATCAGCACAAGTAATATCGAAAGATAAACCCATGCACTAATCTCGGTTTGTATTACGTAATTTTGCAACCAACGCTTCATCATGATATATCCGACCGAAAATGCTATTAATGCTCCGATAGCAAGCAAAGTAAGATATTCTTTAAAGAAAATATCGAGAATATCTTTGACAGTTGCTCCGTTGATTTTCCGGATAGCGATTTCTTTGCGTCGTTCTTCGCAGGTGAGCGATACTATCGACACAAATCCGAAAACGCAAATTATAACGCAAATCAGCGACACGATTGTAAATATTGCAAGCAAAGTGTTTTCCGATTTAAAATATTTGTCATATTCTTCTTCCATGTTGAAAAATGAGTAATCCTTATGAGAAAATTCTTCCTCAACGATTTTTTTGATTTTTTTCATACAGGTTTTCCATTTCCCTTCTTCGTATTTGAACAGTACACTTGCTGCCGGCATTATGTTTGGGGGATGATAGAAAAATGGTCTGGCTGCGATTGTCGGCGATAATTTATATATGTTTTTCACTACACCCTTCACCACGAATCCATTACATTCATCCTGCCAAAACGATTTCCCCACAGCCTTGTCCCATCCGAAAATCTTTGCCGCCGATTCATTTATTAACACTTCAGTCAATTTATTGCTAGGTATAATATACCGTTTATTGCTAAAAAATTCTCCTTCAATCATATCAAATTCATAAAATTTGGCTTCCTCTTCCGAAAATCTTTTAGTGAAAATACGTATGCTTTCTACGTTTCCCTGTTTACCGTCCCAATCGGATATTGATGTATTTGAGATTCCTTGTAGCGGCAATAAAGGTACACCGATTATGGTTTCTTTTATTTCAGGTATCTGTTTCATTTTATCATTCAATACTTCTAAGAACTGCTGCTGATAAAATACATTTATAGAACCACGATTTTTGAATGAAAATCCCAGATCGGCGCTGTTGTGCAGATAATACATCTGTTTAAAGATTACGAGCGTACAGAATGTAAATACAATGCTGACTGTCAGCTGGATGACAATCGAAGTCCTGCGCAGTATCTTTGTGTTGTGGCGGATGCTCGAATCAAGCGTGAGACGTTTGAAGATTACAAGCGTCAAAAAGAAAGATGTCAGCACTATGGCAATAATTCCTGCTATATATATGATTGATTCGATATATATTGCCGATAACTCCAACCGTATTCCTGATACCGTCAGGAATGAAGAATCGAGGATATTTATTAATCCCAGACCAAGTATAAATGCAAAAATCAACGAAATAATTAATTCGACCGACAGCATCGCGAACAACGATTGTACCGAAGCTCCGTAAACTGTTCGCAATGCAAGTTCCCGCTGACGCATCCTGAAGCGGCTGACGAACAGTGTCAGATAATTGAACAGTGTACACAGTATCAACAACAGACCCGCAACGGCAAAAATAATAATATGCTGAAATTGTACCTCTCTTACGATGTTCGGATCTTTGTAATGTACTGAAGTAAGCGGAGTAAGCGTCATATTTTTAATGTTGGGACGTTGTGGAACTGGAACTTCGTGCTCATATAATTTTTTCTCAAACGCTTTCATGTCAATGTCGGGAACAAGTTCAACAAGAGTATGCATACAACAAAGCCAATTCTCATCTTCTTTAATCAGGATCAAAATATCGAACGGATAATTACTGTGTTTGGGTAAACTGGTTATTACAGCGCAAATGTCGCTATTGCCTAATCTTTTACCGACAGGACTTTCATTTCCGAACAATTGTAATGCTTTTTCGCGGGTAATTGCTATTTTTCTTTCCCTATTCTCGTAGTTTATAAAACTCGCAGACATACTTCCTTCGACAATTTTAACATCAAACATGCTGAAAAATGATGAATCAGCTGAGAGCTGATCGACTTCAGTACCAATATCATAAATACCATAATGTATCGAAAAGATCGTAACAGCGTTTGCTATTTCCGGAAATGTTGATTTAAGATATCCTGCCAAAGGGATGGGACTCTGTCTTGTTGTAATCTCGGTTGGATCAAAAAAACTATGCATATATACGCAATATATCCGGTCGGCATTTTTATGGAAACTGTCGTATGTCATTTCGTGTCGTATCCAAAGCGCTGACATGGCAAAACAAACGAACCCGGTAGCCAATCCAATGACGTTCACAAGCGTCTGATTTTTGTACTTCCACAGGTTGCGGAAAGCAACTTTTAGATAATGGTAGATCATTTTATGTCTATTTTATATTTACGAATTAAATTTAATATCGGGGACAGTAAAATGTCCCCGACTTAAATCCTTACATTATTCGATAATGTCGTTTGTGACAGCCACCGAATAAACTGGTTACATCAATCCTTTTTCAGCGTCAGTAAAGCCACACACCTCCTATCATAGATGCCAAACCATGTGCCAGAATTGTAAGTGTGGTAAATCTAACACCACATGACATCAATGTGTTATTCCTATCATAGATGCCAAACTATGTACCAGAATTGTAAGGTCTTGAATTTTATCCGAGGCGCTATAGGCGATATTTTTTGTTGGAAATTCTTTAATAATATCGCAACCAAATTCTTTTAGAATATCAACGCTTAATGTAC